>CAZMPV010000166.1:0-6600 GCA_964567985.1 uncultured Gemmatimonadaceae bacterium | reverse complement strand
ACCCGTCCTCCGTGGGCCTCGACGATGCCCCGGACGATGGCCAGCCCGAGACCGGTCCCGTCCCGATCCGTGCGGTCCACCTGCCAGAAGCGATCGAAGAGATGCTCCTGGTCCTCCGGGGCGATCCCCGGACCCGTGTCCGCCACCTCCAGCACGACCGCGGCTTCCTTCCGGACCGCCCCGAGACGGATCCGCCCGCCCTCTGGCGTGAAGCGCACGGCGTTGCCGACCAGGTTGGAGAAGACCTGGAGGATCCGGTCCCGATCGGCCCGGACCGGGGGCAGCCCCTCCTCCATCCCCACCTCCAGCTCCAGGGATCCGTCCCGGACCAGGGGCTCGGCCATCTCCCGGGCGCTCTCCATGAGATCGGCCACCGGCACGGGAGCCGGATCCACCGAGAGCCCCCCCGCCTCGATCCGGGAGACGTCGAGGAGGTCCCGGATGAGCCGGTTCATCCGCTGCGCGGCCCGGTGGATCGCCCGGAGGTGCTCGGCCTCCCGCTCCGGCGGCAGGTCCAGGTCAAGGAGGAGCTCGGCGCCGGCGGAGATCGTCCCCACCGGGTTCCGCAGGTCGTGGGAGACGACGGCCACCACTTCTTCCCTCGCCCGGACCGCCCGGCGCAGCGCCCCCTCGGTCCGGCGGATCTCGGTGAGGTCGGTGAAGGTGACCACGATCCCCTTTGCCTCCCGACCGTCCACCATCGGCCGGGCCGAGACCTGGGCCGGAAAGGAGTCCCCGCCGGGCCGCCAGAGGACCTCGTCGGTGAGGCGGACAGGCTGGCGGCTCTCCCGGATCGCGAGGATCGGGCACTCCTCCCGGGGGCACTCGCTCCCGTCCGGCCGGGTGTGGTGGATGAGCTCGTGGACGTCCCTCCCCAGGAGGAAGCGCGAGGGCACTTCCAGAAGCTCGGCGCCGGCCCGGTTCAGGAAGGTGCACGTCCCGTCCAGGTCCATCCCGAGGACGCCCTCGCCGGTGGCCTCCAGGACCGCGTCGATCTCCCGCCGGGCCCGGACCGCGTCCCGGCGCCGCTCCTCGGCCTCACGGGCCAGGCTCATGAGCTTCCGTCCCAGGTACCCCACCACCAGCGTGGCGGCCAGGGCCAGCACGACCAGGGCCACCGTGACCCGGATCTGCTGGTCGCGGAGGTGCCGCATGCGGTCCCGGGCCTCCCGGGCCGCCGTGGCGATCGCCGCCTCGAGCTCGGACGATGCCCGGAGGATATCGTCGTAGAGCCGCTGCTCGTCGGGCAGGAAGGAGCGGAAGCGGTCCCGGGGCACGGCGTCGTTCACCACCCGCTGGTGGTGCTGGTGCCAGCGGAAGGAGAGGGACCAGAGGTCCACCATCCGGGTCCGCACCGGCACGTCCATCCGGCCGGCCAGGGCGTAGAGGGAGTCGTAGACCGCCTCCTCCCGGGCCCGCTGCTGCCGGTAGCGCTGCCGGAAGCGTCCCTCCCCCGAGAGGATGAAGGCCTGGAGGGCCGCCATCTGCTCGGCCTGGGTGAGCTCGAGGTCGGACGCCAGCCCCCGGGCCGGCTCAAGGACGTTCGCGAGCCGGGCTTCGACCTGGGCGATGCGCCGGGAGTGGTAGACCGGAAGGACGGCCAGGGCCAGCAGCGCCAGGACGAGGAACGCCAGCAGGAGCCGCACCGACCACGGCATCCGCACCTCCTCCGAGGGCGCTGCGTCCCCGGCGTCCGGCTCCGTGCTGTCGGTCTCGGTCGGGTTCATGGCTGGTGCGGCCGCGCGACGGAGGAAGGGCCCGCGTCTGTCAGATCAGGGATCCGTACCCCTCCCGAAAGGTAGGATAGCGGAAGCGATACCCCGAAGCGACGAGTCGCTCGCTCGAGCAACGCTTGTTCGTGCGGCGCCGGCCGGAACGGGAGGGCTCGCCGGCGGCCCTCGGCGGCTCCGGAACGTCCAGGGCCCGGGCGATCCAGCGAAGCAGCTCGCACCGGGCGGCCGGCTCCCGGTCCACCCCCAGGTAGAGGGGGGCGGGGTCGTCGCGGGCCAGGAGGTGCGCCAGGGCTCCCGCGCAGTCGTCCCGGTGGATCCGGTTCGTCCAGCGGGGCGGATCCGGCGGACAGCGGGCGTCGCCGCTCCGGACCCGCTCGATCAGTCGGGTCCGGCCGGGCCCGTAGATCCCGCCGAAGCGGACGACCACGCTGCCGGCGTACGCCTCCCGGACCGCGAGCTCTCCTTCCAGGAGGACCCGCCCCCGGAAGCCCGGGGGATCTGTGGGGCTCTCCTCGTCCACCCAGCCCCCCTCCTCCTCCCCGTAGACCGCCGTGCTCGAGACGTAGATCACGCGCCGGGGGCCGTCAGCCTCCCCGGCCCCCGCGGCCGCCAGGAGGTTGCGCACCCCCGTGACGTACGCCCCCCGGTACGCCTCCTCCGTGGACGCGCCGGCGGAGACCGCGTAGACGAGGGCGTCCACCGGCCGGGGCACGGCGTCCAGGGTCTCCGGCCGGGTCACGTCACCCGCGATCCCCTCGACGTCCCGGGGAAGCTGCGAGGGGTCTCGTCGGAGGCCGTAGACCCGGTGGCCGTCCCGGGCCAGGAGCGACGCGAGGGCCGTGCCGACGTAGCCGCAGCCGGCGATCAGGGTGGTGGACATGGGTGTCCGTGCGTACACGGATGCGCCCTGGCGGTTGCGCGCCGCCGCCCGCAACGCTTGCCCGGACGCTGGCCGGGGCCGAGCTTGAGCCGGGTCGACGATGCGCACCGTGCTCTTCACCGGATTTCCCGGCTTCCTGGGCTCCGCCCTCGTTCCCCGACTCCTGACCGGGAACCCGGACAGGACGGCCCTCTGCGTGGTCCAGGAGCGCTACCTGGACGAGGCCCGACGCAGGGCGGAGGCCCTCGCGACCGACCATCCCGGGCTCCGGGACCGGCTCCGCCTGGCCGTCGGGGACATCACCCGGCCCGACCTCGGTCTGGCCGCACCGGAGACTGCGCGCCGGGAGACGGTCGAAATCCACCACCTGGCGGCCCTCTACGACGTCACCGCTCCCCGGGAGCGCAGCGAGCGGATCAACGTGGACGGGACCCGTCGGGTCCTGGACTTCGCCCGGAGCTGCTCCGGCCTCGAGCGGATCCACTACGTGAGCACCTGCTACGTCAGCGGCCGATATCCGGGCGTCTTCACCGAGAGTGAGCCTCTGGCCTCGGCCGGTCCCTTCAACAACGTCTACGAGGAGACGAAGCACCGGGCCGAGCTCGAGGTCCGGGAGCGGATGGAGGAAGGGCTGCCGGCCACGATCTACCGGCCGGCCATCGTCGTCGGCGACAGCGACACGGGCCGGACCATGAAGCTCGACGGCCCCTACTTCGTCGTCCGCTTCCTCCTGCGCCAGCCCGGGGCGGCGGTGATGCCCGTCGTCGGCGACCCGGACCGGGTCCGGGTGAACGTGGTGCCCCGGGACTTCGTCGCGGACGCCATCGTACACCTCGGCGGCCTCGAGGCGTCCGTGGGCCGCACGTACCAGCTCGCGGACCCGACTCCCCTGACGGTCTCGGAGATGCTGGACGAGGTCCAGCACGCTCTGAACAAGCCGGTCCTCCGGGTCCCCCTTCCCCACGGCCTGGCGCGCCGTGCCCTGGCGTCCCTGCCCGGTCTCGAGAGCTGGATCGGCATCCCCGCCGAGGCTCTGGACTACTTCACCCACCCCACCCTCTACGACCCGGCCCGGGCCCTGGCCGACCTGGAGGGCTCGGGAATCCGGCCGCCTCCCTTTTCCAGCTACGCGGACCGCCTGGTCGACTTCGTCCGGGAGAACTCCTCCATGTCGGCCGAGGCGATGGCGTAGGAGCGAAGGCGGGGGGCGACCCCCTCAGATCTTGATGAAGATCCGCTTCCGGTAGAGGAGCGCAGCCACCCCGTACCAGAAGAGCACGTGGGCCAGCGCGAAGGCGAGAGAGCCGTTCAGGGGACCGGCCCAGGAGGCGAACGCCACCTCGTAGATCCGGTGGTAGGCCGAGGTCCCGCCGCCGGCCGGTGCTCCCGTGCGCAGGAGGACCAGGGACTTGGTCACCAGCCCCGAGGCCACGAAGACGGCGATCGCGTTCATCCCGTAGTGGACGAAGGGGCGGGACCAGGCGTCCCGGCTCCGGACGTCCACGATCCAGTGGAGCCCCCCCAGGACGAGGGCCGCCACCCCGCCGGTGAAGAGGACGTAGGAGCTGGTCCAGAGGTTCTTGTTGATGGGGAAGGCGAGGTCCCAGAGAAGGCCCATCCCGACGCCCAGGCCCCCGGCAGCCACCAGGACCCCGGCGGTCCGCCGGCCCCTCCCCTCCCGCCGGAGCCACTCTCCGGCGTGGATCCCCAGCAGGGCGGTGACGACGGCCGGGAAGGTGCTGAGGAGCCCCTCCGGGTCCCACGTCCCGCCCGTCGCCGCCCACAGGTGATCGCCCAGGAGCGTCCGGTCCAGATACGCCGCCAGGTTCCCCTCGGGGCTCAGGTCTCCGGCCCCGTGACCGGGCACGGCCACCAGGGTCATCACGGCCCAGTAGCCGAGGAGCAGCGCAGCGCCGACCACCGCTCGGCCCGCCGGCCGGAGCACCAGGTAGAGGCCCGCCGCCCCCAGGTAGACGACGCCGATGCGCTGGAGCACCCCGGGAATCCGGATCGTGGCCAGCTCGAATCGGGGGAAGCCGGCCATGAAGAGGCCCAGCCCCACCAGGATCGCCGAGCGTCGGACCACGTGGCCGAAGAGCTCTCCGCGGCCGCTCCCCCGCTCCAGCCGCTTCGAGAAGGAGAAGGGGACGGCGACCCCGACGATGAAGAGGAAGAAGGGAAAGATGAGGTCGGTGGGCGTCCAGCCGTGCCACTCGGCGTGGCGGAGGGGCGGATAGACGTGGCTCCAGCTCCCGGGGTTGTTGACGAGGATCATCCCGGCGATCGCCATCCCCCGGAAGGCGTCCAGGGAGGTGAGCCGGCCCGCGTCCGGGGCCTTCTCCGTCACGGGCCGTCCCCGCCGCCGGCCGCCGGCTCCGGCCCTCCGGCGTCCAGGAGCGTCGCCTCCACCATGTCGGCCAGGCGGTCGGCCAGCTCGGGGTCGTCCAGGGCCAGGACCGGGATCGGCAGGGAGAGGTCGTCCCGGTCCGTGACCAGGGCCACCCAGTAGGCCGCCCTCTCGTCTTCGGGGTCGTAGATCGGGCCCTCCCCGCTGTCGGCCCGGAGGACCTCGATCTTGGGCAGCGCCGCGCGCTTCCATCCCTCGGCGACCACGATCTCGGCGTCGCCCAGATAGCGGGCGGCCAGGGCGGCCGGACCGGGCTCCCCGTCGGGGCCCCACCGCCCCAGGACCGCCATCTCCTCGGGGCCCGCCAGCACGACCCGCTCCGCTCCCCCTTCCATCCGGTG
This sequence comes from uncultured Gemmatimonadaceae bacterium, assembly GCA_964567985.1. Lineage (GTDB taxonomy): Bacteria > Gemmatimonadota > Gemmatimonadetes > Longimicrobiales > Gaopeijiaceae > CAZMPV01. Next base: position 1,239 of record CAZMPV010000166.1, on the reverse strand, counting down.
CCGCCAGGAGTCGGTCCCCGGCGTGTCGAGCTCGAAGCCGTGGCCGTGCTTGAGGGTCATGACCCGCCGGCCCCGGGCGGTCAGGGCCTCGGCGAGGCGGACCACGAGGCCGGTCTTCCCGGAGTCCTTCCAGCCCACGACCGAGACGATGGGCGGGGCCCCTTCCCCGGCCGGGACCGTCGCCGGAGCGTCCTCCCCCCGCAAACCCGGCGCCCGGCGTGCCGCCAGGAGCTCCTCGACCCGGGCCCGGTCGTCGGGGGTGTTCACGTTGAGGAAGAGGGTGGCCGGATCGCCGACCGCGACGACGGCCTCGAGGGGAAGCCGCCGGGGCCGGACTTCGTCCACCAGGTCGCCCATGGAAGACGAGACCTCTTCCAGGAGCTCACGGACGGCGGGCAGTGTCGCGGCGGGCCAGTAGGCGCAGAGGGGCTGGACGCCGAGGGGACCGGGGGCTTCGGGCACCGTGGCCCGCGCTCCCTCGCCGGCCGCCCGGAGGATCCGCTCCACCAGGGCCGGGGACACCAGCGGAAGGTCGCAGGCGAGGACGAAGGCCCCCGGGGCGCCGACCACCCGGGCCCGCTCCAGCGCCGCCTCCAACCCGGCCAGCGGGCCCCGGCCGGGCCTCCGGTCGGGCACAGCCTCCACGCCGAGCTCCGCGGCCAGCTCGTCGCCCCCGCCCACCAGGACGAGGTCGTCCACGTGCGGGCGAAGGGCGCCCGCCGCCCACGCCGACATGGGTCGGCCTCCCAGGGGGGCCGAGGCCTTGTCCCGGCCGTAGCGCCGGCTCTCGCCGCCGGCCAGGACTGCGCCGACGCACCGGAGCGCCCCCCGGCTCATCCGGCGATCCGCTCCTCGCCGGCGTACAGGTTGAAGCCGCCGTCCCGGGCGAAGCCCGCCAGGGTCATAGCGAAGCGGCGGGCCACGTCCACCGCCAGGCTCGAAGGGGCGCCGACCGCCACCACGACCGGCACCCCCGCCACCAGGGCCTTCTGCATGATCTCGAACGAGGCCCGACCGCTCACGGCCATGATCCGCTCGGCCAGGGGCAGGCGGCCCTCCAGGAAGGCGTGACCGAGGACCTTGTCCACGGCGTTGTGCCGTCCCACGTCCTCCCGGAGCTCCACCAGCTCCCCGTCCGGGGCGAAGAGGGCCGCGGCGTGAATGCCTCCGGTGCGACCGAAGAGGGGCTGGGCCTCCCGGAGGCGGCCCGGGATCTCCGCCAGGACCTCGGGCCGCACC
>CAZMPV010000165.1:0-6630 GCA_964567985.1 uncultured Gemmatimonadaceae bacterium | reverse complement strand
TGCCGTCCACGCCCTTCAGGATGAGCTTCCGGCTGGCGTTGTAGTAGACCTGCCCGGGCACCGTGTAGAGATGGAAGCGGGTCTTGAAGCCCCGGACCTCGCCCAGGTCGATGGGGAGGAAGTCGAAGAAGAGCGTCCGCTCCTGCTCGGTCGCCAGGGAGATCATCTTGCCCTTGGTGTCCGGGTTCACCCGGGAGTAGATGTACTCCAGATTCGTCGTCTTGCCGCCGAGACCCGTGCCGTAGTAGACGATCTTGCAGTTGATCTCCCGGCTGGCGTAGTTGATCATCGACATGGTCGACTACGCTCCGTGCAGGCGGGACGTGATGGTGGAAACGGTGCTCATCGCCTCTCGTCTGGATGGGTCCGGGGCTGAAGCGCCGGCTCCCGGCCGGCCCGCGGCCGGGGGTGGGCGCCCCGATTCTCCGGGTTCCGGAGGATCGAAGGAGTAAACTCGGGGGGGAGCCCCGTCGGGGCAAGCGGGACGGCCGTCCTTCGGGGACGCGACGGCACGGGGATCAGGACGCCGACCGGTCGTCGGGTGCGCTCATCCCACCTCCACCGCGTCGTCCGTCCGGGCCTCTCTCCGCATCCGTTCGAGGATGGAGCGGGCCCGGTCCCGGAGGATCCGCCGGGGCTCCCAGGCGATGTAGTCGGTGAGCAGGTTGATGTGGTCCACGCTGGCCTCGGCCCGGGCCATGTGCCCCAGGGCGGCGAGGCGCCGGAAGGTATAGGGGCTGAAGAGATCCCGCCGATGGCGGCTGATCTGGTCCCGTACCAGCAGCGCGGCGAGCCCCCCGGCCGCCGCGGCGGCCAGGACGGCGATGGCGGTCGTCTTGAGCGTCTTGTTCATATCCATATCTGTAATCCGCTCCCGGCGCGTCACATCTCGCGACGGCCGGAGAGCGCCTCGGCGATGGTCGTTCCGTCCACGTACTCCAGGTCGCTCCCCACCGGGATTCCCCGGGCGAGCCGGGTCACCCGGGGACCCAGCGGTCGGATCAGCTTCTCCAGGTAGACCGCCGTCGCCTCGCCCTCCACGCTGGAGTTCGTGGCGACGATGACCTCCTCCACCGGAGGATCGGCCTCCTCGAGGCGATCCACCAGCCCCTCCACGTTCAGCTCCTCGGGGCCCACTCCGTCCAGCGGAGAGAGACGCCCGCCGAGGACGTGGAAGAGGCCGTCGTACTCGTTGGTCCGCTCGATCGCCCCCACCTCGTAGGCCTCCTCGACCACGCAGAGCACCGAGCGGTCCCGCTTCGCGGAAGAGCAGATGTCGCAGACGTCGTCCTCCCCGTAGTAGCCGCAGACCCGGCACGGCCGGATCCGCTCCGCCAGATCCTCGATGGCATCGGCGAGCTGGACCGCCTCCGAGTCCGGCGCCTTCATCAGGTGGTACACGAGGCGAAGGGCCGTCTTGGGACCGATCCCGGGGAGCTTCGTCAGCTCGCCGGTGAGCCGGTCGATGACCGTCATCGACGCCCGGGGTCAGCCGAGGCCGGGGAGATTGAAGGGGAGGGGGAAGCCCCCGGAGACCTTCTGCATCTCCTCTTCGTACAGCTTGCTCGCCTTGTTCTGGGCCTCGGAGACGGCGGCCAGGACCAGGTCTTCGAGCATCTCCACGTCGTCGGGGTCCACCACCGTCGGATCGATGACGATCGACTTCACGTTGCCCTTCCCGTCCACGGTGGCGGTCACCATGCCGCCGCCCGCCGAGGCCTCGACCTGCTCGTCGTCCAGCTTCTCCTGGACCTCGGACATCTTCGACTGGAGCTTCTGCCCCATCTGCATGAGCTGCTGGAGATTGTTGTTCATTGGATATGGCCTGGGTGGAGTGACGGATCGACGGCCGGGAGCCGTCGGGTCCGAGCTGTCGGGTTCGCGTTCGTTCGCGGTTGAATTCCCGCCGAGGGCGGCGTGGTGGAGTGAAGCCGGGTCGTCGGGACACGCCCCGCGATCGGGCGCTCGTCCACGGATCAGTCGAGGAGCTCGAGATCGAGTTCTTCTACCGCCCGTTCCAGGAGTGGTTCCCGCCTGACGAGCTCCCGGACCCGGTCCTCCCGGACCGATTCCCGGGTGATCCGGCGGGCTCCTCCGCCGACCTCGCCCGCGGCCTCTCCCTCGACGATCTCCAGCCGGGGCTCGGAGCCCAGGAGCCGTCCCAGGACCTCGGCCAGCCGGCGCCGGGGCACCGGGTCCTGGAGACGCTCCAGGGCGGGCCCGGGGGGAAGACGCACCTCCACGACGCCGTCTTCGGGCTCGCGGACGGTGGCGGCCCGGAGGAAGGGGGTCAGCCCCGGGGGAATCCCTTCCCCGTCGTCCAGGAGCCGGCTCCAGGCTCTCTGGACCGGCAGCGGAGAGGAGCCGGCAGGCGGGCCGTCCCCATGCCCCTCGCCGGACTCGACCTCCCGGGTGGCCGACGACGTCGCCTCCGGGCCCGCCTCTGCGGTGCCGAAGAGGCCTTCCCCGCCGGCGGGCGGGCCGCCGGACGAATCCTCCGACGCCGGCGCGGCTTCGCCTCCGGCCGGGCCGGCGGCCGGGGGGGCCGTCCCGCTCCCGCCGCCTCCCGGGGGCGGGCCGTCCAGGGGCGCCCCGCCGAGACCCCGGATCAGCTCCTCGAGCTCCACCGTCCGGTCCAGGTAGCTCAGGCGCAGCAGGAGCATCTCCAGGAGCATCCGGGGATGGGCGCTGCGGCGGAAGCTTCCGGAGGACTCGAGCTCCGAGGCCATGGCGAGCATGCGCACCAGGTCGGCGGGCTGGAACGCCCCGGCCCGCTCCAGGAAGGCGTCCCGGAGGTCGGCCCGCAGGTCCGGGATCTCGTCGTCGCCCGCCAGCCGCAGGCGGAGGAGGACCCGTAGGGTGTCCACCAGACCCTGATAGAACTCGGCCAGGTCGTACCCCTCGTTCAGCAGCTCCTCGACGAAGCCGAAGACCTCGCCGTGGCGCTGGTGCCGGAGGATGTCCAGCAGCTCCAGGTAGCGCTCCTCCTCCACCAGCCCCAGGACCTGGCGCACCGCGTCCTGGCTGATCTCGCCGCCGGTGAGGGCCAGCACCTGGTCCAGGAGGGAGAGGGCGTCCCGCATCCCGCCGTCGGCCTTCCGGGCCAGGATCCGGAGCGCCTCCTCGGGGCCCTCGGCTCCCTCCTGCTCCAGCACCTGGTGGAGGCGCTCGGTGATGTCCGAGATGCCGATCCGCCGGAAGTCGAAGCGCTGGCACCGGGAGAGGATCGGCGCCGCCGACTGCTGGATCTTCTGGGGCTCGGTGGTGGCGAAGACGAAGATGACCCGGGGCGGAGGCTCCTCCAGGATCTTGAGGAGGGCGTTCCACGCCTCCCGGGTCAGCATGTGGGCCTCGTCCACGATGTACACCTTGTAACGCCCCTCCTCCGAGGGCGCATACATGGCCCGCTCCCGGAGCTCCCGGGCGTCGTCGACGCCCCGGTTCGACGCGGCGTCGATCTCCACCACGTCCAGGGAGGTGTGGCCGCTCCAGATCCGGGTGCAGCTCTCGCACTTCCCGCAGGGCTCGCCGTCGTCGCCCCGGTTCGGGCAGTTGAGCGCCATGGCCAGGACCCGGGCCAGGGTCGTCTTCCCGACCCCACGGGGGCCGCAGAAGAGGTAGGCGTGGGCGACCCGTCCGCCGCTCACGGCCCGGCGCAGCGTCTCGGAGACGTGCTCCTGGGTGGAGACCTCTTCGAAGCGCCGGGGTCGGTATCTACGGGCTAGCGCGGTATGGGCCACGGCGTGGTCGGACGGCTCGAGCAGGAGGGTGACGGGGCGGAGCGGGCCGCGAACGGCCCACCTACCCCCATAAAAAATGCCCCAGGCACCCCGTAGCGACGAGCACCACACTTAGCGCTGCTACCTGCGGGGTCCTGACGCGTTTCGTGGGCTTTCGACCTACGGACCTGGGGCACAGCGAGAAAGCTATTCAACACCCCCTCCAGCGTCAACCGGAATCGGGCCCGGGACGCCGCCGGAGACCGTGTCGCACCTACTCCAGATCAGGACACCCTACCCCCCGCCCCGCCAGGCGTCCGGCACGTGCTCGACGCGGGCTCGCCCCCGGGCGTCCAGGGTCACGGCCACGGCGTCGAAGCGGAGACGGCGTCCGCCCCCCGGGTTCTCGGCCAGCCACGTCCGGGCCGCGGCGGCCAGCTCCCGGCGCTTCCGGTGCGTGACGGCCTCGAGGGGGTGGCCGAAGTCGTCGGTGGAGCGGGTCTTCACCTCGACGAAGGCGAGGACGCGGCCCCGGGCGGCCACCAGGTCGATCTCCTTGTGGCCCGCCCGGAAGTTCCGGTCCAGGATCGTCCAGCCCCTGCGGGCCAGGTGTCGGGCCGCCAGCGACTCGCCGAGACGGCCCAGGGCGTGGCGGTCCAGGAGCGTGCTCCGGTCGGGTGGAGTGGATGGAGCGGGCGACCGGGCGGATCGAGCCCCGTCGGTGTTCCTCCTCAGCCTCGCCCGGCGGGGCGGGCGGGGGAATGGCCGCCCCGGACGCCGTCGCCCAGCCTCGTCCCCTTACTCCGCCACGGGCGCTGGCTCCGCCAGCCCGGGCACCAGCTCCCGGTCGATGGCCCGGGCGATCACCCGGATCTGCTCCATGAGCTCGTGGAACTGCTCCGGATAGAGGGACTGGGCCCCGTCGGACTTGGCGTGGGGCGGATCCGGGTGCACCTCGACCATGAGGCCGTCGGCGCCGGCCGCGACGGCCGCCCGGGCCATGGGCGTGACCTTGGAGCGGACGCCGGTGCCGTGGCTCGGATCGGCGATCACCGGAAGATGAGACAGCTCCCGGAGCACGGGAATCGCGGTCAGGTCCAGGAGGTTGCGGGTGTGGTCGTCGAAGCTCCGGACCCCGCGCTCGCAGAGGATGACGTCCCGGTTGCCCTCGTTGAGGATGTACTCGGCGGCCAGGAGCAGCTCGTCCAGGGTCGCCGACATCCCCCGCTTCAGGAGCACCGGCTTTCCGACCTTCCCGGCCCGGCGCAGCAGCGGGTAGTTCTGCATGTTCCGGGCGCCGATCTGGACGATGTCGGCGTACTCGGCCACCAGCTCGACGCTGTCGGGCTCCAGGGCCTCGGTGACCACGCAGAGCCCCGTCTCCTCCCGGGCCCGTGCCAGGAGCTGGAGTCCACGCTCGCCCAGGCCCTGGAAGGAGTAGGGCGAGGTGCGGGGCTTGAACGCCCCGCCCCGCAGCACCGTGACGCCCTCCCCCCGGAGGAAGTCGGCGATCTCCAGGATCTGCTCCTCGCCCTCGACGGCGCAGGGCCCCGCGAAGAGTGCCACGTCCCGCCCCCCCACACGTGTCCCGTTGGGGAGGGTGACGACCGTGTCCTCCTCCTTCCACTCCCGGGAGACCTGCTTCCAGCGGTGGCTGACGACGATGACTTCCAGGACCCCGGAGAGGTCCTCGAAGCGGGCCGGATCGACCCGGCCGTCGTTGCCGATGAGCCCGACCGCCGTGCGCTGACGGCCCGGGATCGGGCGCGCCTCGTATCCCATATCCTCGATCGCGTCGACGACGCCGTCGATGTCGTCGTCGGACGCGTTCTGCTTCATCACGACCAGCATGGGGTCCCTCGCGGATTCACGCGTGACTGGTGAGACGGATGTTTCTCGACCGTCCCGAAGTGTAGGAAGGTCTCGCTCCGTCGTCTACGCCCCGGCGGGCTGGACGATCCGGGGGTCCTCGCCGCCGCCCAGCACCACCTCCACTCCGTCGGAGCCGGCCACGGCCCGTCCGGCGAACCCGCGCTCCCGGACCAGCCCCGGGACGTCGTCGGGAACCAGGGGCGGGTAGACGTGGGTGGTCACCAGGAGCCGGGGCGCGGCCCGACGGGCCAGGGCGGCCACGTCCCGGGGCCGCATGTGGGTCTCCACGTCCGAGTCGTCGGGGACGCTGCACTCGCAGACCAGCAGGTCCACGCCGGCCAGGAAGTCGCCCAGGGCCTCGTCGGGCCCGGTGTCGCCGGTGTAGCCCACGGCCCAGCCCTCCCCCTCCCAGCGCTGGGCCACCGAATTCTCGGTGTGGGGGGTGGGGTGGACGCTCAGGCGGAGCCCCGGGGCCACCCGCCGACTCCCGGAGCGGGAGACCTCCGCGACCTCGAGGGGGAAGCCGGGGTCGTCCAGGTGGTCGCCGAAGGCCCGGCGGAGCCCCTCCCAGACGTCGTGGAGGCCCGGCGGGCCCAGGACGGTCAGGGGGTCGGTCCGTGGGGGCCGCACGCCGTGCTTCAGGGCGAAGAGGAGGGGCGCCACGTCGCCGACGTGGTCGGTGTGGTAGTGGGAGAAGACCAGGTGGGTCAGGGACGACCATTCGACGCCGTGACGCTCGAAGCCGTGGACGGTCCCCGAGCCGCAGTCGAGGAGGATCCGGCGTCCGCCGGCGTCCAGGAGATGGGCCGCCGAGCGGCGGTCGTCGTCGGGAAGCAGGGTCCCCGAGCCGAGGACGGTGAAGCGGGCCCCGGACGCTCTCTCGCCTCCGCCCCGGCCGTCGCTCATGCCGCCGAGCCGCTGGCCTCCAGCGCTTCCCGGAGCTGCACGCCCACGACGCTGCTCACGCCGGGCTCCTCCATGGTCACCCCGTAGATCCAGTCCGCCGACTCGATCGTCCGCGGATTGTGGGTGATGACCA
>CAZMPV010000164.1:2089-6644 GCA_964567985.1 uncultured Gemmatimonadaceae bacterium | reverse complement strand
ACCTCCGAGCGCCCGATCTCGCTCTCGACGCCCGAGGACTTCTTGGGCCACGAGGCCCACACCATCCCGTCCTCGGTCATCCCGTCCCGGGCCGCCGCGAAGCGCTCCCGGAGCCCCGCGACGGTCGTGGCGAAGAGGTGGGAGAAGTCGGCGGTGCCGTCGTCGTCGGAACCGATCTCTTCGACTTCGAGCGCGGCCGGTCCGTCTCCCAGGAGCTCCCAGTAGTGGGCCGGCGCGTCGAAGAGCCGGACGCCCATCCCGGGCTTCAGGCCGAGCTTCCTGACCAGCGGCGTGCCGGAGTAGCCCGCGGTCGGGCTCATCGCCTGCGTCCTCCATCGAAGGTCGTCATTCCTCTTCGTCCGGCTCGGCCAGGAACGCCCGGATGGCACCGAAGAGCGTATCCGGCGCCTCGAGGAAGGGGAAGTGGCCGGCGTCGTCCAGGACCACGACGCGGGCGTCGGGAATCTTCTCCGCCACCTCCCTGGCCATGTCGGGCGGGATCGGATCGTCGGCGCCGTGGACCACGAGCGTCGGTGCCGTGATCTCCGGCAGGCGGTCCCAGTAGTCGTAGGGCGCGACCGGGCCCAGCAGAAGCGCCGGGAGGGTCCCCGCCGCCCGCGCCGTTCGCTCGGTGAACGAGACCGGAAGCTCCTCGGCCCTCCGGGGGTCGGCCAGGGAGGAGCGGAAGCTCAGCCGGTACAGCTGGTTCACGGCGTCGCGGTCTCGTCGCTGGAACGCCTCGGAGGCGACCAGCTCGGAGATCGCCGCCGAGTCCTCCGGAGACTGGGCCGCCCGCTGCCGCTCCGCGGTCTCGGTCCGGTAGCGCTGTCCGGGTTCGATCGTGCTCATCAGCACCAGCGAACGGACCCGCTCGGGCCGGCTCGAGGCGTAGAGGACGGCGAGGAGGCCTCCCCAGGAGTGACCCAGCAGAGTGACTCGCTCGTGGCCGAGCGCGGCCCGAACGGAATCGATGTCGGCGAGAAAGTTCTCCAGGGTGATCGATGCCGAGTCCAGCGGTGCCTCCGAGCGGCCCGACCCCCGCTGATCGTAGAAAACGAGGCGCCGCTCCCTGGCGAGGGGCTCCAGGCCCGGGAGCAGGTAGCTGTGCTCCATCGCCGGACCACCGTGGAGGACCAGGACCGGAGGCCCCTCTCCCAGAGCCCGATAGAAAAGCCGGGCCTCGCCGCTCCGGACGAAGCCGGTGTCCGGGGTGGCCGTACCGGGGCCTCCGTCGGAGCGACTGCCGTCGGTGGCCGGCCGATCGCACCCGACCAGGGCGAGCGATGCGATCAGCGCCGCCATTCCGAGCCCTCCTCGCGGTGGGGTCACGGGAGTTCTTCCCGGGCTCGAGTCCTCCGAAGGTCGTCCAGCGCGGATGTCAGCTCGGCGACGCCGTGGCGAACGTCCTTCGCCCGCCCCCGCTCGACCGCTCCGAGCGTCCACGAGAGCTGATCGGCCAGATACCGGAGGTGAACCCGCGGCAGCATCCGCTCCGCCTCTTCCAGTTCGTAGCCCTCGAGGGTCAGCTCCAGGAAGTCGCTCCCCCAGTCCTCGTAGAGGAAGATGAAGTCCCGGGCCGGATCGCCCACGCAGGCGTCGCCCCAGTCGATCACACCCGTGATCTCCTCCCGGTCGGGGTCCATCAGCACGTGGCCCGGCGAGACGTCGGCGTGGAGGAGCGCCGGCCGAAAACTCCACGGCCGGTTTCCGTCCAGCGCCGCACCGAAGACCCGGGCCAGGTCCTTTCGGAGAGCGTCCGGAAAGGCGGCATCGCCGTCCCGGAGGCGCTCCTGGAGGTCTTCCAGCTCGGCGCGGTGGTCGAGGCGCTGGAGGTCGCACGGCGCGGCGATCCCGGGGTCCAGGCCGTGGAGCGCACCCAGAACGGACCCCAGCTCCCGGGCCAGCCGCCTGCGGGCGTCCGCGCCCAGCCCGAGCCAGCGCTCCCGGGTCAGCTCGACGCCGGGGATGCGGACGTGGATCGAGACCGGTGGGTCGTTCTCGTCCGGGGAGCCCACGAGCTCCGTCTCGGGCACGGGGACGGGAAGCTCGGAGGCGATCCGCCGAAGGAGGCACGCCTCCCGGGCCAGGGCGTCGGCCGCCCGACCGTGGCGGGGCACCCGCACGACCCGCTCTCCGTCCAGGAGCCACGCCACGCAGAAGTCGCCCTCGGCCAGATACTCCAGAGCGTCGGTCCCGGCGTCCGGAAACCGGCTCCGGAGTAGCTCGACGATCAGGTGCCGTTCGCGTTGCTGATCATGCGGGCGATCCGCCAGTGGCCCTCCTCGCTGCGTCGGTAGATGACGATCTGCTCGGAGTCGATGTCGATGGACGCCTCGTCCCGGAAACCGGCCTCACCCCTGACTACGACCGGCTCCGATCGGGCTTTCGCCCGCCGCCTGCTCGATCGCGTCCCGGAGCGCGACGGGCTCGTCGGTGCCGAAGTGCCAGCACAGCTCCCCGCCGCCCACCCGTACGGTCAGGCGGGAGAAGATCACGGTCACGAGCAGGATGATCCCGGTGCCCAGGATCCGGACGGCCGCCTCCGAGATGAGGGGGAGGCGCGTCGGGTCGGTGTCGAGCCAGGCCACCGGCAGCGCGGCGAGCCCGACCAGCGCGACCCATCCCGTCTGGGTGTGCTCGTACGACATCGCTCGATCCTCCGCACCGACGCTGTCGTGCTTCCCTACGGTCCCTCCGTCGGCTCTCCCGCCGGCTCCCAGAGCTCCACCCGGTTGCCCTCGCCGTCGACGATCCAGGCGAAGCTGCCGAAGTCGTAGCGCTCGGTCTCGCCGACCTGCTCCACGCCCGCTTCCCCGAGTCGGTCCAGCAGAGCGTCCATGTCGTCCACCCGGTAGTTGACCATGAAGTCCTGGTCCGAGCCACCGAAGTAGTCGGTTCCCTCGGGGAAGACGCTCCAGACCGTGCGGGCCAGCCGGTGGGGATCGTCCCGCTCCCGCCACATGAAGTTCGCCCCCTGGGCGGTGGCCTCGATGCCCAGGTGCTCTCCGTACCACGCACGGAGCGCGTCCGGGTCCTCGGCCTTGAAGAAGACGCCCCCGATGCCGGTCACGACCCCGGGTTCCCGGACTTCGGCAGGACCCGCAGGTCCGGCGGCCGCGGTGAGGACGGTTCCCAGCACCAGGCCCACCACGAACGTGACGATCCCGACAGCCGGTCTCGACATCTAGGGCTTCCTCCATCGCAGGGAGAGGATGCGCGGGCGCGCCGCTTCCCGATCATCGGGGTCGAACCACTGCCGGAGGCTCGTCAGCTCGAGGTCGGCCTCCAGGCCCGCCTTCACGAACTCGGTCACCGTGTGCAGGTAGGCGGGGATCCGGACCTCTTCCCCGCCGTCTTCGGGCTGGAAGCGGGCCTGGCCCCCCTCGAGCTGCCGAAAGGGGTGGTACTCGCAGACGCCGACCTCGCCGTCCGGCCGCAGCACCCTCGCGACCTCCGCCATAACCGGCCTCAGGTCGTCCACGTGCTCGAGGACCAGGGTGATGACGACCACGTCGGCCGTGCCGTCGGCCAGCGGCAGCGGTCGGGTGACGTCGTGGCGGATCAGCCGGATCTTCGCCGCTTCCGACCTCGCCCGGGCCCGCTCCAGCATTCCCCGGGAGATGTCCATCCCCACGACGCTCCGGGCCCGCTGGGCGAGCCAGACCGTGTTGCCTCCCGTGCCGCATCCCAGCTCCACGACGTCGCGGCCGGCGACGTCCGGGCCGGCCGTCCGGAGCGCCCGCGCCGCCAGGTCCCGGGTCCGGTTCTCGTCTTCGTCGTACGACGCCGACCAGCGGTCGTAGAGCGCGCCGACGTCGCCTTCCCGCTGGAGCGTCCGGCCGTCGCCCGTCACACGTCCTCGATCGCCGCCTTCACCTTCTCCTGGAGATCCGGCGTGATGTCGTCGATCCCGTGGACGCGCTCGGCGTGCTCGGCGACGAGCTCCATGAGCTCTTCCTCCGAGTCGGCAAGGGCCGCGAAATCGCAGTCCATCCCGACGTCGGCGCAGCGGATTCTCTTCGACATGGGTGCTCCTGGGCTGTAGGGAGGGACGAGCCGGGGACGGCGTCGCCCGTGGGGACACGGTACTGCGCGCGGTTTCCCGAGGGCAAGGGATTTCCCGCTATCCGCCGAGCTTCGTCACCATCTTCCGGAGCGTGCTCAGCTTTCTGCGGGTGCTCCCGGTGCCGCCGAAGGCCGCCTCGAAGTCCCGGGTCGAGATCGGCGAGTCGCTGATCCCTCCCCGCCGGAGCCAGACGACCTCCCGGCCCAGGACGTGGAAGCGGTCGTCGGGGCCCTCCAGCGAGCGGAGCGCGTCGGTGACGTCGGCGTCGGCCCGCTCCTTCAGGAAGATGACGTACGGGGTGAGACCGTCGTCCGCGGCCGACGCCACGACCTCGTGCCCGGCGAGCTCTTTCAGGCGCTCGAAGGGGCGGACGAAGGTGTCCGTGAAGAAGCCCAGCGCCCCTTCCAGGTGTGCCTCGATCTCCGCTTCGAGCTCGGCGCGGTCTCCGCCCGGATCGTCGAAGACGACGTTTCCGCTGGCGATGTAGGA
>CAZMPV010000164.1:0-1989 GCA_964567985.1 uncultured Gemmatimonadaceae bacterium | reverse complement strand
GGCCCGGGCCGGCCCAGCCAGACCCATGCGATGAAGTCGGTCAGGGGCGGCTCTCCGCCGAGCTCCCGGATCCGGGTGTTGGCCTGGCCCCGGTGGTAGGCCGAATGGAGGGCGACCTGGAGGATCGACTGCCGCAGGCTGGTCGGGTGGGCCTCGCCGAACTCCTCGGCCACCTGAGCCGCCCAGGGGATCCGGAGGGGCTCGTCCAGCTCGGCGGCGCTCACCGTCGAGGTGAAGTCGGGAAGGGCAGCGTAGTACTCCCGGCCCCAGTCCCGGAGCGCTTCCAGGTCGGCGAACTCGTCGGGCTCGGGCGCCTCGACCGGCTCTCCGCGCCAGACCTGGAAGTAGACGCGCTGCACCGTGTGGACGTGGTAGAGCAGGTTCCGGACGCGCTCGTCGTCCCGGGCGGGCGCCAGCTCCAGGACCACGCTCCAGATCAGGGCGTCGGCCCACTCCATCTGCTCGAGGAGCTGCGTGAGCTCGGTGTTCATGGGGTTCTCTCCCGGGGCGATCCTCGGCCTTCGTGGCTCTCCTCGGCGTGCCCGTCGGGCCCGTCGCCGGGAGGATCACACGGCACCCTCGCCATGCTGAAGTCCACCCGCCGGCGCACGCCGTCGGTTTCCCCCTCGATGCGGGCCCCGAGGGAGTCGGGCCCCGCCGCGTAGACGATCCGCCGGGGAAAGTCGTGGGCCGGGTTCTCGAAGATCGCCAGCGTATCGGAAACGACGACTGCGCCGAAGTCGGTCGCGGACTGACCGGACGGTGCGGCCACCAGAACGATCCCGCCGCTTCCCTCGGCGATCCGCAGGAACTCGTGTGCGACGGCGCGTCCGGCCCGCAGGGTCCGGTTCACGCCCAGCATCAGCCCGCCCCGGGGAGGGAGCCAGTGCTCTTCGATCACGAGGTCGCCCCGGGCCCGCTCCCAGCAGCCGCCCATCCAGCCCAGGCTCTCCAGGGACGGCTTCTGGGCCGCTACCTCCGAGGCGCTCGTCGTCGCGGCACCCACGAGGACGACGAAGGCGATGACGGCCGTCGGTCTCATTACAAGGCCCCTCCGTTCCGGGTCTCCGCGCCGTCCCGGATGCCGCGGAGGCGCTCCACGACCTTCCGGGCTCGCTCGGCGGGGTATTCGAATCCGAGCCCGTCGGCCACGTCCTCGGCCGCGGCCTCGAAGAGCTCGACCATTGCGAAGAGGGCGTCCCACCCCTTCTCCGCGTCCGCCCCGAAATACGTCCGGTCGAGCCCCGCCCGCCAGGCCTCCGGCAGGTGGTCACGGAGGCGCCGCCCGTACGGTCCGATGGGGAGGTCCCATCCGTGGCCGGCCTCCACGCTCCACTCCAGCATCGGCACCAGGCATCGGAAGCGCAGGATGGATTCCGCGCTGTAGCGGGCGGGCAGCAGCTCGCCCCGGGCCAGATTCTTCGCCACGTAGAGGGTCTCCCACCAGAACTCGTCCACCGTCTCCCGGTACGCCTCGGCGGTGGGCCGGGCCGGCGTCACGGGATCGCCGCCCGGTGCCGGCAGGTCGGCGAGGCGGTCGTCCTCGTCCACCAGGACCCGATAGCCGGCGTCCATCCCGTCCGGGAGCTCTTCGCGGCGACAGAGGCGATCCAGGTGGGCCGGCCCGCAGAGGGTGAAGTCGATCTTGGTGCCGTCGTCGTACTGGACGAGCCGGGTGGTCACGGGGCTGCCGTCGAGCTGGTAGCCGTCCCGGAGCGAGACCAGGACCGACCCGAAGCGCTCGAGCCAGGCGTCGGAGGCGGCGAAGGCCTCCGGGTCCCGGAGGTAGAGGAGGACGTCGTAGTCGGACAAGCCGTCCAGATCGGGGTCGGGTCGGGCCCGGGAGCCCGTCAGAACGACGGCCAGGACGTCGTTCTCGCCCCGGGCCCAATCGACCAGCGCGTCCAGGCTCGTCATCCCCATGCTTCGTGCTCCCACTCCGAGCGCAGCACGCCGAACCAGACCACGTCTTCGGGCTCGTCGCGGAGC
>CAZMPV010000163.1:0-6648 GCA_964567985.1 uncultured Gemmatimonadaceae bacterium | reverse complement strand
CTCTTCCACCGCCTTCCGGAGGCGGGCCTCGACATGGTCCGGCCGGGCCTGGCCCTCTTCGGGGCGTATCCCTCGGGGGCGGACCGCTCCGCCGCCGCCCTGACCCCGGCCCTGAGCCTGAAGGCCCGGGTCGTCCGGACCCAGCGCCTGGAGCCCGGCGAAGGCGTCACCTACGGCTGGAACTACGTGGCCGACGAGCCCACATGGATCGCCACGCTGCCGGCCGGCCACGTGGACGGGGTTCCCCGGGAGGCGGTCGAGGGGTGTCGGGTCCTGATCGGCGATCGGACATACCCGGTGATCGGTGCCGTCAGCGCCAGCCACACGATCGTCGAGGTGGGTCCCGACGAGTCGGTCGACGTCGGCGACGAGGCCACCCTGGTCGGCCCGGATCACCCCGATGTCCACCCCAACGCCGTGGCGGAGGCGGCGGGCGTCTCGGTCTACGACGTCCTGATGCATCTCGGGGCGGGTCTTCCCAGGACCGTTCTCTGATCCCCGGCGCCCGGCCGGCCCATCAGCGGACGTCCGCGTCCTCTCCCGGCTGCGTCCCTTCCTCGAGCTCGAGCCGACGCTCCCGGTCGGCCGCCTCCAGGGCCTCCCGGATCGCCGGGCACGCTTGCTGGACGTCGTCCAGGTCCGAGCGGCGGAGCTCGTAGAGGGCACAGGGGGTGGCGGCCCGGCAGGTGGCGGTCCGGGGCTCGCCGTGGAGGAGCGCCATCTCCCCGAAGAAGTCGCCGGCCATCAGGGTGGCCAGGTCCCTGCGGTCACCGTCCTCGTGTCGGTAGACCCGGATCACGCCCCGGGCGACGAGGAAGAGAGAATCCCCGGTCTCCCCCTGGCGGATGATCGCCTCCCCGGCCGGTGACGTGCGGGGCCGCAGCCTGCGGGCGACCCGCTCGAACTCCTCGTCGGGGGTGTCTTCGAAGAACGGCACCTTCCGGAGGAGCTCCCGGGGATCGATGCGCAGCTCGGCCGTCCGCGACGCCCGGAGCCCCCGGAGCTCTTCGGCCATCTCCTCGAGCATCGCCTCGGCCACGCCCTCGGGGATCGTCCCGGCGTGGGCCTTCTCTTCGATCGCTTCCCGCTCGGCGTGGAGCACCAGCCGCTCGGCCAGCCGCTCCTGGGTGTGGGCGACGAACTCGGGGAACTGCTCGGCCGTCAGGTCCATCCGGCTCCGGGCGTTGGCGTGCCAGTACTCGTAGAAGGCCCGGATCTCCTCGACGATCTCGTCCCGGGCCGACTCCTGGCTCCCCAGCTCGTCCAGGTCCTCCAGGACCCGCCCGGAGGCCCGGGAGCGCGCCCACGCGACCTCGTAGTCCCGGGCGGTCCGGCCGGCCCGGAGCCGCTCGGCGAGGTTCCGGAAGCCGGGAATCCGGTCGAGGAGGCGGAAGAGCACCGTCTCCCAGCGCTCGCCGGAGGGAGGGTGGAGGGTGTACTCGGGGAGCCGGCCCTCGTGGCGGATCGCCTCGGTCTGGAGCTCGATGGAGTGGGCCAGGTCCCGGTACGCCCACTCCGAGAGGTGGCCCCGGCTGAACATGTGGTAGTAGAGGCTCCTCTCCTCGGCGAAGCAGCGCAGGTAGAGGAGCTTCCGCTCCTCGCCCTCGTCGAGCTCCCCGCTGCGCATCTCCTCGAGGCGGGTCCGCATCTCCTTCAGGTCCGCCTCGCACCGCTCCCGGATCTTCTCGGCGATCCGGGGCGAGAAGAGGCCGCCCTGGCGCAGTTCCGGGATCTGGGAGAGGGTGCGCTTCTTGGCCGAGATCAGCCCCTCGGTCCGGGCCAGCCGGTCGGAGAGGGGCGGGACGTGGAGGCCGAACCAGCGCACGAGCTTCTCCATGGTCAGGCCCGGCACCAGGAGGGTGAAGAGGACGGCGCCCATGGTCACGGCGATGACGACCTCCCGCCCCTCGAACTCCGGGAGGGAGAGGGCGATCGCCAGGGCGATGGCTCCCCGGAGCCCCCCCCAGAACATGACGGTCTGATAGCGGCGGTCGATGGGCTCGGTGCCCGGCAGGCGACCGACGATGGGGATCACGCCGTAGATGACCAGGGCCCGGGAGACGAGCATGGCCAGGATGGCCCAGATCAGGTAGTTGAGGTTGCTGGCCAGGGCCTGCAGGTCCACCCGCAGCCCCACCATGAGGAAGACCAGCGCGTTCGCCAGGCCCGCCAGGTACTCCCAGAAGCGCTCCAGTTGCTCGGTGAGCTCCGGGGAGATCTTCCGGCGTCCCCACCCGCCGATCATCATCCCCGAGACCAGCGTGGCCATGACCCCGCTCAGGTGCAGTGTCTCCTCGGCCAGGATGAAGGCGGCGTAGGCCAGGACCAGGGTGAGGGTGATCTCGATGAAGGCGTCGGCCTTCACCCGGCCCAGGACCAACCCGACCACCGCCGCGGCCGCCCACCCCACCAGGAGGCCGCCGAAGAAGACCAGGAAGAACTCGCCGACGCCCGACACCACCACGCCGGTGGTCACGCTGCCGGCAAGGACGACTCCCAGGAGGATCTTCGAGAGGACGATGGCCGTGGCGTCGTTGAAGAGGCTCTCGCCCTCGACCAGGACCGTCAGGCGCTTCGGGGCGCCGAGCTGCTGGAAGAGGGCGATGACGCCCACCGGGTCCGTGGCGCTCAGGATCGAGCCCAGGAGGAAGGCCAGGGGCCAGTCCATGCCCACGGCGGTGTGCATGGCGACGGCCACCAGCCCCGTGCTGATCAGCAGCCCCGGGATCGCCAGGACGAGGACCGGGGCCAGGTTCTCCCTGAGGTCCCGGGCCTCCATGTTGAACGCCGACTCGAAGACCAGGGCGGGGAGGAAGACGAAGAAGACCGCTTCCGGCGGCAGCTCGAGCTCGAGCACCGGGTCCAGGGCGGCCGGGAAGGCCTCGGCGAGCTGGACCAGGAGGATGCCGACCACCACGAGGGCCACCGTGTACGGCACCACGCGGAGCCGCTTGGTGACGGCCCGGGTGCCCGCGGCGATGAGGAGGAGGCCGGCGACGGCCCCCACCAGCCCGACGACTTGGTGACCCTGCTCCACGCCTCAGGCGTCCCGTCGGACTTTGGTGGGTCGGGCCACGACTTCGCCCTGGTGGGCCTCCACGACGGCCTCGACGTCGCCCGGGGTGGCCATGATGATCAGCACGCTGTCCGCCTCCACGACCTCGTCCGACGGCGGGTTGTAGCGCCAGCTTCCGTCGGGGCGCCTCAGGGCCAGGAGGAGGGCCTCGGAGACCTCTCCGATGCGGAGATCTCCGACGGTTCCGCCGGCGGCGGACGAAGCGGCGGGGATCCGGACCTCTTCCACCCGGAGCCCCTTCTCCCGGTCCCGGAGCATGATGTCGAGAAAGGAGACGACCGTGGGCCGGATCAGCTCCGAGGCGATCCGGAGAGCTCCGATGAAGTGGGGCGAGACCACCGAGTCGGCCCCGACCTTCTGGACCCGGTTCTCGCCACTGATGTCGGAGACCCGGGAGACGATCCGGATCTCCGGGTTCAGCTGCCGGGCGGTGAGGGTGACGATGAGGTTGTCCTTGTCGCTCCGGGTGCAAGCCGCGATCCCCGCGGCCCGGCTCACTCCCGCCGACTCCAGGACGTCTTCCCGGGTCGGGTCGCCCTGGATGATCGGCGTGTCCGGCAGCTCGGAGCGGATCTGCCGCAGCCGCTCCGGATCCTCGCAGATGACCACCACCGGTCGCTTGACCGCCGCCAGCTCGTCGGCGGTGTAGATCGCCGTGCCGCCGGATCCACAGACGATGAGGTGGTTCTCCAGGTCCTTGACCAGCTTCTCCATCCGTCGTCTCCAGAAGACGTGACCGAGCTGACCCTCGAGCACGAAGGCGGTGGCGGTCGACACGAAGTAGAGGACGCCGCCCATCCCGACCAGGATGAGCACCACCGTGAAGATCCGCCCACCCGGATGTCCGGTGAGGTCCACGATCTCGGTGAAGCCCACCGTCGTCAGGGTGATCACCGTCATGTAGAGGGCGTCGATCCAGCTGGCCGACGGCTCGATCAGACGGTATCCCACCGTCCCCACCAGGACCACCGCCAGGAGGAACAGGCCCCCGGCGGCCAGCCGGACCCGGAGCTCCCGCACGTCCTCGTCCCAGTCCGCGCTGTAGGTGTCGTGCGGATCCACGGCTCGACGCAGGCTGGGTGGAGGAGGTGGAGGCGGGCGCCCGGCTCCCGCCGAGGTCCCGGCTCGCCGGAGCGTCGCAGCGGGGCGGGAGTCCCCCCGCTGCGCATCATTCGGCAATCTGAGAGATGCCTCGGACCGAGCGCAAGAACCCGTGGATCGGGGGATGTTGCTCGTGGCGGGTGCGCCGGGCATCTTCCGGCAAGCATCTCGACGACTCGCATCCCCGGATCATGACCTATATCGAGCAGGTGCCCTACGACGAGGCGACGGGCCTCCTGGCCCGTCTCTACGAGCGCTACGCCAGGCCGGACGGTGAGCTGGACCACATCATCCGGGTCCACTCCCTGAACCCGCGCTCGATGGAGGGACACGTCCGCTACTACGGCCACATCGTGAAGGGGCCCTCCCCCCTCTCCCGGGCCCAGCGGGAGATGATCGCGGTGGCCGTCTCGGCGGCCAACGACTGTCACTACTGCGTGAACCACCACGGGGCGAGCCTGCGGGAGATCGCCGGCGACGCCGCCCTGCCCCGGGCCCTGGCCCGGAACCCGGACGACGCCGAGCTGGAGCCCGTGGACCGGGCCGTCGTGGACCACGCCCTGAAGATGACACGGGAGGTGGGGTCCCTCGAGGAGGACGACGTCGGGGCGCTGAGGACCGCGGGTCTCTCCGACGAAGCGATCCTCGACGTCTGCCAGGTGGCGGCGTATTTCAACTACGTGAACCGGATGGCCCTGGCCCTGGGGGTCGAGCTCGAGGCGTACTGGGACGAGGAGACCCGGGTGGTCGACGCCGCGGAGTTCGAGGACTGGCGCGAGGCGGCGCGGGCGGGGAGGTGACAGTGTCCGACCCCGTGGTCCTGACCGGCACGAGCCTGGAGCTGGCCGAGGCGGCCCGGGTCGCGGACGACCGGGGGGTCCGGGTGGAGCTCGCCGCCGAAGCCCGGGAGCGGATCCGGTCGTCCCGGGCCTTCGTCGAGGAGCTCCTGGAGTCGGGAGAGAAGATCTACGGGGTGAACACCGGCTTCGGGGGCCTCTCCGAGGTGCTGATCTCCCCGGAGAAGCGGAGCGTGCTCCAGCGAAACCTGATCCGGAGCCACACGGCCGGGGTGGGACGGCGCCTCACCCGGCGCGAGGTCCGGGTGCTCATGCTGCTCAGGGCCAACGCCCTGGCCCGGGGGCACTCCGGGTGCCGCACCGTGGTCGTCGAGCGCCTCCTGGCATATCTGAACCGCGGCATCCACCCGGTGGTCCGGGCGGTGGGCTCGGTGGGGGCCAGCGGGGATCTGGCGCCCCTCGCCCACGTGGCCCTCACGCTGACCGGCGAGGGCCGGGTCGAGGTCGACGGCGAGGAGCGGACGGCCGCCGACGCGCTCCGGCACGCGGGCCTCGAGCCCCTGGAGCTCCGGGAGAAGGAGGGGCTGGCCCTGATCAACGGCACCCAGGCCACGACGGGGCTCGGGATCCTGGCGCTGCTGGCCTTCGAGCGGGCCGTGGACACCGCCGACGCCGCCGGGGCGATGAGCCTGGAGGGGCTCAGGGGCACCCCGGAGGCCTTCCGCCCGGAGGTCCAGGCGGCCCGGCCCCACCCGGGCCAGGCCCGGACGGCGACGCGCCTCCGGGCGCTCCTGGCGGAGTCCGAGATCCGGGAGTCGCACCGTCACGACGATCCGCGGGTCCAGGACGCGTACTCGCTGCGCTGCATGCCCCAGGTCCACGGGGCCGCCCGGGAGGCGGCCTCCTACGCCCGCCGGATCCTGGAGACCGAAGCGAACAGCGCCACCGACAATCCCCTGGTCTTTCCCGAGGAGCGCTCGGTGGTGAGCGCCGGGAACTTCCACGCCCAGATCGTCAGCCAGGCCCTGGACCTCCTCTGCGCCGCCGCCGCCGACCTGGCGGCGATCTGCGAGCGCCGCATCGAGCGACTCCTCAATCCGGACCTCTCGGGTCACCCGGCGTTCCTGGCCTCGGAGCCCGGGGTCGAGTCGGGATTCATGATCGCCCAGGTGACGGCCGCCGACCTCCTGGGCGAGATGCGCGTCCTGGCCCATCCGACGAGCCCGGACTCGGTCCCGACCAGCGCCAACCAGGAGGACCACGTCTCCATGGGCCTGGGTGCCGCCCGCAAGGCGGGACGGGCCATGGAGTGCCTGGAGTATGTCCTGGGCGTCGAGCTCCTCTGCGGGGCCCAGGCGGTGGACGGGCTCCGACCGCTGTCGGCGGGACGGGGGGTCGCCCGCCTCCACGAGGCGGTCCGGGAGCGGGTCGCGCCCCTCGAGGGGGACCGGGTCCTGAGCGACGACCTCGAAGCGCTCCGGGAAGGGGTACGGTCCGGAGCCTTCGCCCTGGACGACATCTGAGGCAGGGAGGGAGCATGGAGACGACGACCGGCCGCACCGTCCGCGCGCCCCGGGGCACCGAGCGGAGCTGCAGGGGATGGGCACAGGAGGCGGCCCTCCGGATGCTCATGAACAACCTGGACCCGGAGGTGGCCGAGCGGCCCGAGGAGCT
>CAZMPV010000162.1:0-6649 GCA_964567985.1 uncultured Gemmatimonadaceae bacterium | reverse complement strand
GATGAGCACCGTCTACCTGAACGGCGAGTACCTGCCCGACTCCGAGGCCCGGGTCTCGGTCGACGACCGGGGA
The DNA here is from genome assembly GCA_964567985.1 of uncultured Gemmatimonadaceae bacterium. Lineage (GTDB taxonomy): Bacteria > Gemmatimonadota > Gemmatimonadetes > Longimicrobiales > Gaopeijiaceae > CAZMPV01. The sequence continues at coordinate 6,576 of CAZMPV010000162.1, read as the reverse complement.
TTCCTCTTCGGGGACGGGGTCTACGAGGTCACGCCCGCCTACCGGGGCACCTTCTTCCGCCTGGACCGGCACCTGGAGCGGATGCGCCACGGGCTCGACGCCCTGCGGATCGACTTCGATCCCTCGGGGCTGCCGGAGATCCACGAGCGGCTCACCACCGAGAACGGCCTGACCGACGAAGAGGTCTCGTACGTCTACATCCAGGTGACCCGGGGGGTGGCCCCCCGGACCCACCACTTCCCGCCGGAGCCGGTGGAGCCCACCGTCTACGCCTTCGCCAATGCGTACGAGCGGCCCTCCCGGGAGCGGTGGTCCCGGGGCTACCGGGCCATCACGGTGCCGGATCGGCGCTGGGCCCGGGTGGACGTGAAGTCGATCGCGCTGCTGCCCAACGTCCTCTCCCAGCAGGCGGCGGTGGACGCCGGGGTGAAGGACGCGATCCTGGTCAAGGACGGCATCGCCCTCGAGGGCTCCCACAACAACCTCTTCTTCGTCTTCGACGACGTGGTGGTGACCCACCCGGCGAGCCACGAGATCCTCCACGGGATCACCCGGGAGTTCGTCCTGGAGCTGGCCCGGGGGGAGGGGCTCGCCGTGGAGGAGCGGGCGGTGCCGGTGGAGGAGATGTACGACGCCGACGAGGTCTTCTTCACGGGGACGACGACCGAGGTGAGGCCGTGCGTCGAGGTGGACGGGCGGCCGATCGCCGACGGGAGCGTCGGGCCCGTGAGCCGGCGCCTCTACGACGCCTTCCTGGACGCAGTGGGCCGGGTCGCCTCCGCCGGGGCGGGCGCCGTCGGATGACGTCCCGACGGGTCGGGGCGGGGATCTTCCTCGCCCTGCTCCTGGCCGGCGCGCCCCCGATCCCGGCCGGGGCGGCGACCCAGGAGCGACCCGCCGCGGGTCCGGCCCCCGGGGAGAGCCTTCCCCGGGTCCTGGTCCTCACCACCGGCGGCACCATCGCGAGCAGGCCCGACGCTCCCACGCTCCCGGGCCGGGAGCTCGTCTCCGCGGTGCCCGCCCTGGAGGACCACGCCCGGGTTCGGGTCGAGGAGTTCAGCCGGATCGGCTCCTCGGCGATGACGCCCGACCACTGGCTCCGGCTCTCCCGGCGGGTCGCCCGGGCCCTCGAGGAGGACCAGGAGCTGACCGGTGTCGTCGTCACCCACGGCACCGACTCCATGGAGGAGACCGCCTACTTCCTCCATCTGACCCTCTCCGACCCGAGGCCCGTCGTCGTGACGGGGGCCATGCGCTCGGCCACGGACGTCTCCGCCGACGGCCCGGCGAACCTGCTCCAGGCCGTGCGGGTGGCGACGAGCCCCGTCGCCCGGGAGCTGGGCACCCTGGTGGTCCTGAACGGGGAGGTCCACGGGGCCCGGGCCGTCCAGAAGATGAACAACCTCCGCCTCGACGCCTTCGAGAGCCCGGGGCTCGGGCCCCTGGGATGGGTCGATCCGGACACCGTGGTCGTCCGGCGACGGCCTGCCCGGAGCGGCGGCGAGGCGCGGCCCTTCGACCTCGCCGGCGTCGACACCCTCCCCAGGGTCGTCCTGGTGTCGGACTACACCGGCGCCGACGCCTCCGTCTTCCGGCACTGGCGGCACCAGGGCGTGGACGGGATCGTGGTGTCGGGCTTCGGCGGCGGCCGCCTCAGCCCGGAGACCGGTGACGCCATCGTGCGCCTCGCCGGCTCGGGTATTCCGGTCGTGGTGGCGTCGCGGGTGCCCGGGGGTCGGATCCTGGAGCGGCGGGTGGCGGGCGAGGACGGGCCCCTGTCCATGGCCGAAGCGGGGATCGCCGTGGCCCGGGACCTGCCCCCCTGGAAGGCCCGGGTCCTCCTCACCCTGGCCCTGACCCGGACGACCGACGCCCGGCGGATCCAGGAGATCTTCGACCGCTTCTGAGCCGCGGGACGGACGCGAGGCCGGCGGGCTCGGGCCCGCTTCCCGGCCGCCCCGCCCTCGAGCCGTTCCTACCTCCGGGCCGCGGCCGGCGGCGGCCCGCCCTCGAAGCGCCAGAGGGGGTTCGAGCCGTCGGCGCTCCGGGAGACGACGAAGTCCGCCGGCGCCCCGGGCTGGATCTGGGCCCCGTACTCGAAGTCCAGGGCGCTCTCCGAGGGCACCACGTGGAGGCCGTCCACCCGGATCGTGTCCCGGGCCTCGTAGCTCCGAAGGTCGCCGATGTCGGCGATGACCCCGCCCTCCTCCAGCAGCGGCCGCTCGTAGTCGATCAGCAGGTCCGCCGGGAGCGGTGGCAGCCCCGGGACCGAGAGCGTCCCGCCCAGGACCAGGAGGTCGCCGACCCGACGGCCGTTCTCCGGCAGGCTCGCGTAGAGCTCGGTGCCCACCCCCTCGTAGCTCCCCGTGGCGATGGACTCCAGGGCGGCGAGGATGGCGACGAAGTTCACGCGCCGCAGGTACTGCTTCTGGGGGTCGTCCTCCCAGCCGCCGGACTCGATGAGGATCGTGCTCGCCCCCCACCGGGTCATGAGATCGCCGAAGGCCCGGGGGTTGAAGGTGTCGTCGTAGCGGGCGATGTGACCACCGACGAGCGGCTCGATGGCGGTGCGGATCACGCCGCTCACCTCCATCGCCCGGCGCCGGACGTCGTTCACCTCCCGGGTCTCGTCGAAGGGGGGCGAGAGGAGGGCGATGGCGACCCCCCGATCCGAGTCGCCCACACGGGTGCCGACACTCTGGTCGTGGAGGTTGAAGCCGAAGTCCGGCTCCACCCGGTCCCGGACGGCCTTGAGCGTCTTCGCCTCCGGCGTGGCGAGCTCCCGGGCGTCCCGGTTGATGTCCACGCCCTGGGCGTTGCGCCGCTGGAAGCGCTGGGCGCCGTCGGGGTTGAGCATCGGCACCACGTGGACCGTGGCGCCCTCCAGGATCGTGCGGACCACCGGGTGCTCCGGCCGGGCCGCGACCATCCGGAGAACGTCGGCCAGGGCCATGGTGGCCGTGCTCTCGTCGCCGTGCATCTGGGACCAGAGCAGGACCGTGGCCGGCCCCGAGCCGAAGCGGACGCTCCGGATCTCCCGGCCCTCGGCGCTGGTGCCGACGACCTCGGAGCGGAGGCGGTCGCTCCCCCGGATCAGGGGCTCGACGACCTCCCGGTACGCCCGCTGGTCGAATCGGCGCTCGTCCAGACCCTCGGCCCGGACCCCGGCGTGGAAATCCGCCAGCTCCCGGACCGGTCCCGGAATCGACGGCGCCCCGGTCCCACCGGGGGCGCACCCGAGGCCCGGGAGGAGGAGGACGCCGAGGGGGACGAGAACGGAGAGCGTGCGGGTCATCGAAGGCATGGCGCACCTGGCTCGAACGGAAAGAAGGGGATGAGGACGAGACCCGCCCGGAAACGCGGGGGCGTCACGGGTCGGGGTAGATGAGGTGTCGGGCCCGGCGGTCCCGGAAGCCTTCGAGCTGTTCGTCCCAGCCGGCGGTGAGCTCGCCCGCCCCGCGGCCGGCCTCGATGCCCGTGCGGAGGGCGTCGGTGCCGGCCAGGCGGTCGAAGTGTCCGGGCCGCCACGCCCAGTCCTCGCCGGCCAGCCGCCGTGCTTCCACCAGGGCGGCGACGGCGGCCCGGGTCGGGTCGTACTCGGGGCCGGTCCGGTGGAAGCGGACGCCCAAGACCTCGGTGCCCCCGAACTTGCCGTCGCCCGGGTTCTCGGGGGTGAAGCGGACGGCCTCGAAGCGGACGCCGGGCAGGGCCCGGGCGTCGAGCCGCCGGGCCAGCTCCTCGCCGTCGAGCCAGGGGGCGCCGATCTGCTGGAAGGGCCGCTCCGTGCCCCGGGCCACCGAGAGGTTCGTGCCCTCGAAGAGGCACGTTCCCGGATAGTGGAGCGCGCTCTCCAGGCTCGGCATGTTGGGGCTCGGCGCCACCCAGGGGAGGCCCGTCTCCGGGAAGCGAGCCCCCCGGTGCCACCCGGCGGCCGGCACCACGTGGAGCTCGGCCCGGACGCCGTGCTCTGCCCGGAGGAGCCGGGCCAGCTCGCCGGGGGTCATCCCGTGGCGCATGGGCACCGGATAGAGGCCCACGAAGGAGGCGAAGGCCGGGTCCAGGACGTTGCCCTGGACCTTCACGCCCCCGATCGGATTCGGCCGGTCCAGGACGACGAAGGGGATCCCCGCCTCGCCGGCCGCCTCCATGGCCAGGGCCATCGTCCAGACGTAGGTGTAGTAGCGGGCGCCGATGTCCTGGATGTCGAACAGGAGCACTTCCACGCCCTCGAGCATCTCCGGCGTCGGCTTCCGGGTGTCGCCGTAGAGGGAGTGGATCGGGAGGCCGGTCCGGGCGTCCCGTCCGCTGGCCACCTTCTCTCCGGCCTCGGCCTCGCCCCGTATCCCGTGCTCGGGGGAGTAGAGGGCCGCGAGCTCCACGGCGTCCGAGCCGTCGAGGAGGTCGATGGCGTGGGTCCCGTCCCGGGCCAGGGCGGTGTGGTTCGTCACCAGACCGACCCGCAGATCCCGGACCAGGTGGAGGGAGTCCGAGAGGAGCACCTCGAGGCCCGGGACGACGGCGGCCTCGCCGGACGTGGCGGTCGCCGCGTCGGCTCCGGCCGAGGAGGCGCTCCCGGCCTCCGCTCCCGACTCCTCCGCTCCCCCGCAGGCCGCCACCACCAGGACGAGCCCCGGAAGGAGGAGTCCGGCGAGGCTTCTGGATTGTCGGCGCTTCACGAAGTACATACTTTGGCTCCCCGGCTTCCGGGACGGGATCCGGCCCGGCAGCCCGGGCTGATCGCGGGCGCTCAAAGTCGGACCCTGCTCCCCGGTCGTCAACGTCCGACGCCCCCGTCGCTTCGTCATCCCCAGCCCTCGATCCGCATGCCGGCTCCACGCTTTCCGTCCCTCCGCGGCGCTCCTGCCGGCGAGCGCCCGTCGCCGGGGGCGACCGCCAGCGCCCGAAGCCTGGCCGGGATCGCCGCCCTCCTGACGCTGGGGTGCTCCTTGCCGTGGATTCCCGGGGTCGGCCTCGGCGGTGGCGAGGATGAGCCGGGGACCGCCGCCGACACCGCCACCGCGGCCCCGGTTCCGGAAGACACGGCCCGGCCCGACACCGTGCCGGACCCCACCCCCGTCGAGGCGGAAGCGCCCGCCGAGCCCGAGACGGCCGAAGAGGCCGGACCGGAAGCGGCGGCACCCCCCACCTGGGCCGAGGCCACCCTGGACGGGCTCACCCTGCGCCAGAAGGTGGGGCAGATGATCATGCCGTGGGTCGTCGGCGCCTTCGCCCCCGAGGGCACGGCGGAGCACGACCGCATCCTCGCGCTCATCCGGGAGCACGAGATCGGCGGCGTGATCATGTCGGTGGGCTCCCCCACCGAGGTCGCCGTGAAACTCAACGACCTCCAGCGCCACTCCCGGCTGCCGCTCCTGGTGGGCTCGGACCTGGAGACCGGGGCGGGCTTCCGCTTCGCCGGCGCCGTCCACCTGCCGGGCGTCATCGAGCTCGGCGGAGCGACCGACTTTCCGCCCCTCATGGCGGTGGGAGCCACCGGCGACGACACCTTCGCCTACGAGATGGGCCGGATCACCGCCGTCGAGGCCCGGGCCCTGGGCATCCACGTCCCCTTCGCGCCGGTCCTGGACGTGAACAACAACCCCGAGAACCCGATCATCAACGTTCGCTCCTTCGGCGAGGACCCCGAGCGGGTGGCCCGGCTCGGCGTCTCCTTCATCCGGGGGATGCAGGACTACGGGGCGGTGGCCACCGGCAAGCACTTCCCCGGCCACGGCGACACCGGCGTCGACTCCCATCTCCAGCTCCCGGTGATCGACATGACCCGGGCCCGGATGGATTCGGTCGAGCTCGTGCCCTTCCGGCGGGCGGTGGACGCTGGCCTGGAAGCGATCATGACCGCCCACATCGCGGTTCCCGAGCTCACCGGCTCCTCCGGCCTCCCCGCCACCCTCTCCCCGCCGGTCCTCACCGGCCTCCTCCGGGGGGAGATGGGCTTCGACGGGCTCCTCTTCACCGACGCCCTGAACATGGCCGCCGTGGACCGGCTCTTTCCCCGGGGCGAGGCGGCGGTCCGGGCGGTGCGGGCCGGGGCCGACGTCCTCCTCATGCCCCCGGGCGTGGAGGAGGCGTTGGACGCGGTGGTGGCGGCGGTCCGCGACGGGCGGATTCCGGAGTCCCGGATCGACGCCTCGGTGCGGCGCCTCCTGGAGAAGAAGGAGCAGCTGGGCCTCCATCGGGACCGGACCGTGTCCCTGGAGGGCGTGCCCCGGATCGTGGGCACGCCCCGGCATCGGGACGTTGCCCGGGAGATCGCGGAGGAGTCGCTGACGCTTCTCCGGAACCACCGGGACCTCCTGCCGCTCTCGGGCACCCGGACCGCCGACGTGATCTCCGTCACCTACCGCAGGCCCTTCGACCTCCTGGCCGGCCGGACGCTGGACGGGCGGCTCCGGGAGGTCTATCCGGGCCTGCGGACGGCCCGCCTCGACGAGGACACCCCGGTCGCGGTCTACGACGGCCTCTCGGCGCGGGCGGCTCGGTCCGACCTGGTGGTGATCTCCCTCCACGTCCGGGCGGTCTCCTACTCCGGCACGATCGCGGTCCCCGACGAGATCG
>CAZMPV010000161.1:5476-6664 GCA_964567985.1 uncultured Gemmatimonadaceae bacterium | reverse complement strand
CAGCTCCGCCCCCGGACCGAGGACCACGACTTCCAGGTGAAGCTCCGGCGCGCCCGGCGCTTCCTCGAGGAGGGCAACGTGGTCCGGGTCGTCGTCCGCTTCCGGGGCCGGGAGCTCCGCCGACCCGAAAACGGCGAGGCCATGCTCGATCAGATGATCGAGGCCACCTCGGACATCGCCAAGGTCGAGCATCGCTCCAGCCACGTCGAGAACCGCCGCATCGAGGCCCGCCTGGAGCCCGAGCGGCACTGACGGCGGCTCGCCGCCCGAGACCCGGGCGCTACATCGCCGGACCGAGGATGAGCGCGTTGAGGAAGAGCGTGTTCATACCGTACCACTGACCCCGGAACGTGGGGTCTTCGGCGAAGAGGATCACCCGCCCCGTCCCGACGGGAAGGACGGCCACGAACGGCCGCCCCGTCAGGACGGGGCGGTCTTCGTCCATCATGAAGCCGTCGAGCACCAGCCCCTCGGGCTCGCTCCCGTAGCGGGCCACCACTTCGGCCCCGCTCCCCTCCGGAACCGAGAAGAGCACCGGGAAGGAGGCCGGCGCCGCGAAGCGGGCCCGGGGATAGCCGGACGCCAGGAGCGGCGTCCCGATCTCCTCGAGGCCGGGCCGCCAGCGCACGACCCGCTCCTCGGGGGTGGGCCCGACCTCGAACTCTCCGACCACGGCGGCCTCGGTGCGCTCGGCCCAGCCGTCCACGTCCACGCCGGCGCCGAGGACCTCGTCGGAGGCGACGAACTCGGCGGCGCCCTGGACGGCGATCAGCGTCCCCCCGCCCCGGACGTACTCCCGTAGATTGGCCGGGTCGAGCCGGGCCCCGTACCCCGGCCCGAAGTTGGGGCCGCCCCGGACCGACATCCCGCCGTGGGGCAGGACCACGGCGGTGTACTTCGAGAGGTCGGCCCCGTTCAGCGTCTCCATGACCACCGGCGAGAAGGGCACGCCGAAGTCCCCCTCGAGCACCGACCGGATGCCCCCGAAGGTGTGGTCCTGGGTCACCGGCCAGTCGGCGAGGACGGCCACGGTGGGTCTAGGGATCGCCGCCACCCGGGCGTCGTCGCCGAAGGCGAGGCCGCCCTCCGTGTACGGTCCGGCCACGGCCCGCACCGACGCCCCTTCCTCGGCCGCCAGCTCCGCGACGCGCGCCCCGAGCCCCTCGGGGTTCCGGCCCCGGATCGCCG
>CAZMPV010000161.1:0-5376 GCA_964567985.1 uncultured Gemmatimonadaceae bacterium | reverse complement strand
AGCCGGGCCCAGGAGGTGAAGACCCGGAGCCGGTAGCCCTCCCGCATGAGGCGGACCGCCACCCGCCAGCTCGCCTCCCGGCCCGGCGGGAGGATCCAGGCGTAGGGCCGGGCCGAGCCGTCGGCACCGGTCACGCCCCCGGCGGCGCCGCCCGCGCCGTCCACCGGTGCGGCCCCCTCCGGCGGCGGGGCTCCCGCCGCGTACGCCTGGACGCCGAAGAGGTAGGGGAGGTTGCCCCAGGGGGCGTCGTAGTAGGGCATCTTCCGGTCGTAGGGCACCTCGACCTCGGGCCGGGTGAAGTCGACGGTGGGGTCCAGGAGCGCCCGGGCCAGGCGGGCGTTCGGCTGGGCCAGGTCCACCACGTAGCTTCCGGCCTCGAAGCGCCGGGTCTCGGCGGCCCCGCCCAGGTCGAGGAAGTCCCGGGCAGGGACGGAGAACGCCTCGGCGCTCCGCCGCACCTCGACCTCCTGCAGCAGGAGCCGGTCGACGAGCCGGGCCACCTTGTCGGGATCCACGCCTTCGCCCGACGCCGGGATCACGACGCTCCGGACCTCGCCCCGGCGGGCCTCCTCCCGGGCCCGGACGGTGCGGTCGTGGGCGTCCCGCAGCACCTCGGCCCGCCGGTCCCGGGCCACCTGCAGGAGCGACCAGATCGCCAGCTCGTGGCGGTCCATGGCCATGCGCAGGGTGGCCACCGAGCCGTCGCTCCGGACGAAGGCGGTGGTCTTGCCGGGGCGGCCGCCGAAGTTCTCGTAGAGGAAGGCGGACGCGGCCGGTCCCAGCATGCCCCAGGAGAGCCCGAAGCCGACCCCGGCGACGCCCTCGTAGTCCTTCCGGCTGCTGAACGACCAGCCCCGCTCGCCGAAGGCGTCGTCGGCCCGCTCGGCCACGGCGTCCCACCACTTCGGCGCCTCCTCGGGCCAGAGCGGGTGGAAGGGCCGGGGGAAGGGAGGCACGAAGAGGACGTCGGGGCCGCTGTGGACGTCGAGCATGAGCTGGGGCCGCCACGCCATCATCCGCTCTCCCAGCGCCCCCATCTCCGGCGTGACGAAGAAGCCGAAGTCCCGGTTCACGTCCACGCCCCAGGCGTTGCCGTCGGTGTTCATCGCCCAGTGGGCCGAGTTCTCCACGGCCAGGGGATCCACCGCCGCCCCGTCCACGTTGTAGATCTTGTGCCAGGTGACGTAGCGGGCGTGGGAGTCGGGGTTGGTCAGCGGCGTCATGACGACCAGCACCTCGTCCCGGATCGTCCGGGCGTCGTCGTCGCTCCGGGTGGCCAGCTCGTAGGCGAGCTCCTGGAGCGCCTCGACGCCGGCCTCCTCGTCGGTGTCGACGATGAAGATCCAGACCACCGCGGGGGTCTCGGCGATGAGCCGGTCGAGCTCGGCCGGCTCCACCGGCCCGTCGGCGCCGCCGATGCGCCGGGCGGCGGCCCGGATCTCGTCGGCCCGGGCCAGGTTCTCGGCGCTGCCGATCAGGAGCAGGGGGAGGGGCCGCCCCTGGATGCTCCTGCCGTACTCGGTGTACTCGACCCGGTCGGAGGCCTCGCCCAGGGCCCGGTAGTAGTCGTAGATCGCCGAGGTGATCGTGTAGCGGCTCCCCAGCTCGTAGCCGTGGAACCCGGAGGGGGAGGGGACGTCCTGGGCCGGGCTCCCGGGAGGGAGGGCGGCCAGGAAGAAGAGGAGGAGGAGAGAGACGGAGCGGAGGGGTGAAGCGCTCATGGGTCCTCGGGATCCGGTGCGGAGCTCGGAGCCTCCGGCCCGACGAAGGACCGGCGACTCGGCGGCGGTCCCTCCATCTTAGGTGCCGCCGGACCCGTCAGTCCACCACGCCCTCCAGCAGCCCGTCGATCGACTCCTGGACCCGCTCGATCTCGTCACGGTTCACCGTGTGGCCCAGGCCCTCGTAGATCCGGAGCTCCACCTCGGCGCCCATGGACTCCAGGACCTCCGCGCTCTCGTCCACGCGCTCCCGGGGGATGTGGGGATCCCGGTCGCTGCAGCCGAGGAAAACGGGCGTCCCCTCCAGGGAGTCCGCCGTATCCCAGGTCGTCCCCTCCGGGCCGATGAGCCCTCCGGAGAGCGCAGCCAGCCCCCCGTAGCGCCGGGGGTTGCGCTGGACGAACTCCGAGGCGAGGCACGCCCCCTGGGAGAAGCCCACGAGGATCACCCGCTCGGGGCCGAGGCCCGCTTCGCCGAGCTCGTCCACGAGCGAGGCGACGCGGCGGAGCGCCGAGGAGAGGTGGGGCTCGTTCTCCCCGGTCGGTGCCATGAAGGAGTAGGGGTACCAGGTCCGGCGGGCCGCCATCGGCGCCACCAGGGCCATGCCGGGAGCGCGCCACTCCCGGGCCAGGGCGAGCATGTCCTCCGGGCTGCCGCCCCGGCCGTGGAGCAACACCATGGCGGCGTCCGCATCCTCCGGCGACGGCCCGTCCCGACGGACGGGGCCGCCCCCGTGGGGATCGGCGGGGTTCCCCCGTGCCGGCCCGCCGGCCTGGCTCACGCCGCCTCCGCGCCGGCGGGAACGGTCAGCTCGGGCAGGGCGTCCTCGATCTCCTCCCGGCGATCCTCCAGCCAGGGCGGCAGGATCAACGTCTCGCCCAGCCGCTCGGGGGCCTCGTCCCGCTCGAAGCCCGGGCCGTCGGTGGCCAGCTCGAAGAGCACGCCGCCGGGCTCGTTGAAGTAGACCGAGCGGAACCAGAAGCGGTCGATCGGCGGCGTCGGCCGGCGTCCGCGCTCCTCCACGGCCCGCCGGACTCCCATCTGCTCGTCGTCGCCCGAGACCCGCCAGGCCACGTGGTGGATCCCGCCGGCGCCCTGGCGGCCCCCGGGGGCGTCGTTCTCGACCCGCACGTCGATGAGCCGCCCGGAGCCGCCCCCGTCGGCCCCGAACCGGTGCCAGCCGTCCTCGGTCTCCAGGAGCTCGAAGCCCAGGGCGTCCTCCAGCAGATCCCGGGTCGGGGCGAGCCGGCGCTGGCGGGTCCGGACGCTGTGCATCCCCCGGAGCTGACGCTCCACCGGGACGGGGCTCTCCTCCCACGCCACCCAGGGCCGCTCGTCGTCGGTGGCGACCAGGGCCAGGGGCAGGCCGTGGGGGTCCTCGAGCGGGAGCGCCCGCTCGCCGAAGCGGCGCTCCTCGGCGCCGACCTCGACCCCCCGGGCCTCCAGCCGATCCCGCCACCAGCCGAGGCTCTCCGGGGGGACCCCGAAGGAGACCTCGGTGGCGAGCCCGGCCCCCGGGCGGGCGTCGGGGAGGTCCGGGAAGGGGAAGAAGGTGAGGTCCGTCCCGGGCGTGCCCGCGCCGTCGGCGTAGAAGAGGTGGTAGACCTCCGGCGCGTCCTGGTTCACGCTCTTCTTGACCAGCCGGAGGCCCAGGACGCCGACGTAGAAGTCCAGGTTCTCCTGGGGGTCGCCCGAGAGGGCCGTGACGTGATGGAGTCCGTGTACGCCCGGGGTCATGGTCAGCCCTCCTCCGTGTTCAGCGTCGCCTGGATCTGAAGGTCGATCTCCACGTCGTGGCCCACCAGGACGCCGCCGGCCTCCAGGGCCTGGTTCCACGTCAGCCCGAAGTCCCGCCGGTCGATGGTCGTCCCGGCGCTGAAGCCCCTGCGGGTGTTGCCCCACGGGTCGGTCCCCTCGCCCAGGTAGGCGGCGTCCAGGACAACTTCCCGGGTCGTGCCCCGGATCGTCAGGTCGCCCACCACCCGGAAGGTGTCGCCGGGGCTCTCGAAGTCGCCCTCGACGCGCCGGCTCTCGAAGCGGATCACCGGATGCTCCTCGGCGTCGAGAAAGTCGTCGGAGCGCAGGTGCTGGTCCCGGTCCTCCTGGCCGGTGTCGATGCTGGCGGCGTCGATCTCCACCTCGACCTTCGAGGCCGAGAGGTCGTCGGGGTCGATCTCCAGCGTCCCGCTCAGCTCCGAGAATGCGCCCCGCACCTTGCTGAACATCATGTGCTTCACGGCGAAGTCGGCCTGGGAGTGGGCGGGGTCGATCTGCCAGCGCGTGATTCCGGTGGTCTCGGTATGCGTCGTCATGATATCTCTCCTCGGTGTCGAAAGTTCGCCCCGCGTCTCTGGCGGGGTCCATGTTGCCTCTGCAGTGAAATTCTCACTACTGAGGTAAGTTGCGAAAAAAACAGGTCCTCCTGGTCCTTCTCTCCTACTCGTGCTCCCCGGGCAGCGGAAGGGCCTCGGCGTGGAGACCCAGCTCCTTCAGCAGCTCCGTGGCCCGCTCCTTCTCGGCCATCGAGAGCCCCGACAGGGCCCGCTGCAGGCACGCCGCGTGCTCGGGGAAGATCTCCTCGATCAGCTCCCGACCTTCGTCGGTCAGCTTGGCGTAGCTCGCCCGCCGGTCCTCGGGGCACGGCTCCCGCTTCGCCAGCCCCTTCTCCGCCAGCCGGTCCATCAGGTAGGTGATGCCCCCGCTGGAGACCAGGATCTTCTCCCGGACCTCGCCCAGGTGGAGGGGTCCCTTGTGATAGAGCACCTCCAGGACCCCGAACTCGCCGGTCGTGAGCCCGTGGCGCTCGATGTCGGCCCGGTCGTGGGCGGCCACCGCCTCCCGGGCCCTCGAGAGCACGACCCACAGCTTCAGGGCGAGCTCCCGGTCGTACATCGCCTCGTCGGCGGTGGCGGCCCGGGTCGGGCCCTCCGGCTCTCGTTCCGTGGTCGCGTCGTTCATCTCAGCACTAAGATATTAAGTGATGAGATAATGTCAAGCCCCTCAGCCCTCCTCTTCCTCCTCGGAGACGTCCATCGGATCGATGAGCCGGCCCCGGACCTCGTCCAGGAGCTCCCGGAGGTAGTCCTCGCCCAGGGCCTCGAGGTCGTCGGGGAGGGGTCCCTCGTGGGTCATCTCGGTGGAGCCGTCGGAGAACTTCACCGCCCAGTCACCGCCGAAGGGGTCGGACTCCGGGCCCCGGGCCCACCAGAGCTCCCCGTCGTGGGTGGCCAGCAGCACGCCGGTGACGGCCCCGGCGGCGTCCAGGGCGTGCTCCAGGGCCCGGTCGTCGATCTCGGGCAGGGTCTCGATCACGGGTCCGAGCACCTCGATGCTCCGGGGCGCCGCCCCGTCGCTGGAGAAGCTGAGCCAGGCGTCGGCTCCGCCCAGGCGGGAAGCCCGGTCGGCCGGCTCGGCCTCCACCAGCCACTCCCGTCCCATCTGATCGGTCCACTCTCGCTCCACGGCCCACCCTCTCGCTTCTGGTGTCGAATCCCGCGCGCTCCTTCGACCGTCAGATACCGCGGGGCCGATCGGAAGGTTCGCCGGACGCGGGCCCCGGCGTCCCGGCCGCCGGCGTCCGCGTGGCTCGCCCTCTCCCCTCGGGCCTTCTATCTTGGCCGGACTCCGGAGCCCCGCCGAACGTCCGGAGCGCACC
>CAZMPV010000160.1:0-6720 GCA_964567985.1 uncultured Gemmatimonadaceae bacterium | reverse complement strand
CCCGCCGTGAAGGAGGCGATCGCCGAGGCCCCGTTGCCCCGCTTCCAGTAGAGCCCCAGCACCACCGCCGGGAAGAAGCAGGCGGCGTACATGGCTCCGGAAAGGGCGGTCAGGACCACGATCCCCGCCGGCGGCTCCAGGGCGATGATCGCCGTGATGGAGGCGAAGAGCGCCACGTAGAGGCGGGTGTCCCGGACCGCCGTCGCCTCTGACTCCGAGGGCCGGAGCATGCCGACGATGTCCCGCTCCGCCGTGGACGCCATGACGAGGAGCACCGAGTCCAGCGACGACATCGCCGCCGCCACCATCGCCACCAGCAGGAAGGCGCCCGTGCCATCGCTGAAGACCCCGGCCTCGGTCAGGAGCTGGGGCACGACCAGGTCCGTGTCCTCGATCCCGTGGCCCAGGACCTGCCGGGCCAGGAGCCCCACGGGCACCAGGAGGCAGAAGACGCCGGCGAAGGTGATCGTCGAGACCCAGACGCCGGTCCGGGCCGCCCGGTCGTCCTCCAGGGCGTAGAAGCGGGAGAGCTGCCGCGGGTCCACGACGAACTTGATCGTACCGGCGACGATCACCCCCAGCAGCAGGGGGAAGGCGATCCCCGCGTTCCAGGTGAAGAGGTGGGCGGTCTCCGCCGTCTCCCGGAGCTCTCCGATGGCGCTCAGCCCGCCGGCGGCCCCGGCGGTGCCGCTGAAGAGGAGCACGGCTGCGATCATGAGGACCACCCCCTGGACGGCGTCGGTCTTGATCACCGAGATGAAGCCGCCCACCGCCGTGTAGATCATGGTGATCAGGTAGACGACGGCGATGGCCCACCGGTACGGCATGTCCAGGAAGACCTCCAGGAGGTTGCCGATGCCCTTGAAGACCGCCGTCATGTAGAAGAACGACGCGAAGAGGATGATGACGGCGGCGAAGACCCGGGCCGGCGTGCTCCCGAAGCGGAAGCCGACGAAGTCGGGGAGCGTCAGGGAGTCCAGGGCGGCGGTCATCGACCGGAGCCGCGGGGCGACGAAGACCCAGCTCAGCAGGCAGAAGCCCACGATGAAGGGGATCAGGAAGAACCAGGCGATTCCCCACGAGTAGGCCTGGCCGCTGAACCCGACGAAGGAGTTGGTGCTGGCGTAGGTGGCGAAGAAGGAGAGGCCGATGATCACGCCGCCCATGGCCCGGCCGCCGATGTAGTAGTCGGCCAGTCCTTCGGTCTCCTTGTTCCCCTCCCAGGCGTGCCACGCCAGCATGCAGGTGTACAGGACGAGGAGGACGTGGACCTGCCAGTACGTGGTCAGGTTCTCCAGGATCGCGTCGATCACTCCGTCTCCTCCCGCCGGTTCTCGAAGAGCTCGACCACCTCGGGCTTGGTCACCTTGCCCATGGCGTTCCGGGGCAGGGCGTCCACGAAGCGGAAGAGGGTCGGCGCCTTGTAGGGCGCCAGCCGTTCCTTGGCCCACGCCCGGAGCTCTTCCTCGTCCGGGTTCGCGTCGGGACGGGGGACGACGGCCGCCGCCACCCGCTGTCCCCACTCCGGGTCCGGCACCCCGACCACCGCGCAGCTGTCCACGGCGGGGTGGCCCCGGAGGACGGTCTCGACCTCCAGCGCCGAGACCTTGTAACCGCCGGTCTTCAGGATGTCCACGCTCCGGCGGCCCAGGATGCGGTAGTGGCCGTCTTCGAGCATGGCCTCGTCGCCGGTCCGGAACCAGCCGTCGTCGGTGAAGGCCTCCGCGGTGGCGTCGGGGCGCTGCCAGTACTCCCGGAAGAGGAGCGGGCCCCGGACCTGGATCTGGCCCGGCTCGCCTTCGTCCTCCACCGGACGCCCTTCCTCGTCCACGAGCCGGAGCGCCACGCCGGGAAGGGGGAGGCCCACGTGGCCCGGCCGCCGCTCGCCCTCCTCCAGGGGATTCGAGAGCGCCATGCCGATCTCGGTCATGCCGTAGCGCTCCAGGAGGGTGTGGCCGGTGATCTCCCGCCAGCGCTCCAGGACCGGCACCGGCAGCGCCGCCGAGCCCGAGACCATGAGCCGGAGCGACTTCGCGCCCCCGGTCCACCGCCGACGCGTGGCCTCGTCGGCCTCCTCCCAGGCGCCGATCAGCTTGTGGTAGATCGTGGGCACGGCCATGAAGAGCGTCAGGTCGCCCCGGGCGAAGCGCTCCCAGACCTCCTCGGCGTCGAAGGAGGCGAGCATCTGGCAGCACCCGCCGGACCAGAGGGCGCAGCTGAGGACGTTGACGATCCCGTGGACGTGGTGGAGGGGGAGCACCAGGAGGATGTGGTCGCCCGAGCTCCAGCCCCACGCCTCCACCAGGGCCTCGATCTGAGCCCGGAGGGAGTCGTGCGTGTGGACCACGCCCTTGGGCCGCCCCGTGGTTCCGCTGGTGTAGAGCATCAGCGCCGCCCGGTCACCGGGGACGGCGGGGAGCTGCGCCGCTTCGGCCACTCCATCGCCGGTCTCCCCTCCGACCTGCGGCGTCGCCACCTCGTCGGTGCCGAGGAGCGGAATGCCCCGCTCTTCGGCCAGGGGCTCCAGTCGGTCGGCCAGGGAGGGGTGGACCACGGCGGCCACCGGCTCGGCGTCGTCCAGGACGTAGGCCAGCTCCCGGGGAGGGTGGGAGGTGGCCAGGGGAACGCCCATGCCCCCGGCCCGCCAGACGGCCCACTGGACGGCGGGATAGGCGAAGTCCCGGGGCACCAGGTAGGTCACCGGTGCTCCATCGAGATCGTCGCCGGCGCCCGTCCGCTCCAGGAGGGCCCGGCCGCCCCGGGCCGACGCCCTCAGGAGGTCTCCGTACGTGAAGACGCCGGCGGGTGCGGCCACGGCGATTCGATCTTCGTGCCCCCGGGCGCGGGCCACCAGGGGAAGGTCGCTCTGGACGGTGGTTCTGGGCATGGCGTCGGGTCGAGTTCCTCGTAGCGGGGATGAATCCTCGCAGGGTTGGGGGGCGCCGGGTGGTCGCGCAAGGCGGACCCCCTCCCCGGACCCGGGACGGGTCCCGGGAACACGCGCACACATCCACCGATTCCGTAAGTGGGCACCGGCACGGTGCCGGCGCCCCGAACCGTTCGAGAGACGCCACCCATCGGCGAGGAGAAACGATGAACGGACTCAGGGACTACGCGCAGCTTCCGCTCCGGCTCATGCTGGGTGTCGGCTTCGTCTACCACGGCTTCCCGAAGCTCTTCAGCGCCCAGGGGCACGAGATGTTCGTCGGAATGCTCGAAGGGATCGGGGCCCCCGCTCCGGGGATCCTGTCGTGGCTGGTCGGCGGCGTGGAGTTCTTCGGCGGGCTGGCCCTGATCGCCGGCGCCTTCGTGACGGTCGTCGCCGCCCTGGGGGCCGTGGACATGCTGGTCGCGGCCGTCACGGTGCACCTCCCCCACGGCTTCAACTTCATGAACATCACCGGGATGGGCGAGGCCGGCCCCCAGTTCGGGATGCCCGGCTACGAGGTGCCCCTCCTCTACCTGGCGGGCTTCGTCGCCCTGATCCTCGGCGGGGCCGGCGCCCTCTCGGTGGACCGGGCACGGGGCGCCGCCCCGGAGCCGGATCGGGAATCGGTCCCCGTCTGACGCGTCGGCGGGGGTTCAGCGTCGGGGCGGATCGTCCGCGCCGCCCGAGGATCCCTCGGTGACGAAGGGCTCGGCCACCACGCTCGGATCCACCCCGTCCTTGGAGCGGGCCACCATCTCCGCGACCTCCTCCATGAGCCGGTCGCTGTCGATGACGACGCCGTCCTTGATCGTGTGGACCACGCCCCGGGTCCGGGTCATCTCGCCGGCGTCGTCCAGCGTGAGGGCGCCGAAGGAGTAGAGGAAGCGGAAGTTGTACGCGGGATTGCCGTCCACCAGGACCAGGTCGGCGAGATACCCCGGCCGGACCAGCCCGAGCTTCTCCTGCCGGAGCGTCTCCGCCGAGTTCTTCGTCGCCGCCTCCAGAACCTCCAGCGCGTGCATTCCCGACTCCCGGAGGAGCTGGAGCTCGCGGACGTTGGAGAACCCGGGCGTGGCCCAGATGTAGTTGTCGTCGGTGCCGTAGGCGACCCGTCCGCCCCGCTCGTTGAACTCGTAGATCAGGTCGCCCCAGAGGTCGAAGGCCTCGTACCAGTACTGCTCGTCCTCGCTGGACCAGTCGTAGTGGTACGAGCCGTGGTACGCCGGATTCGGGAGGTTCCACTCGATCAGCGCCTGGTGGGTGTACTTCTCGTGCCAGGGGAGGCTCTGGGCCCGGAGGATGTCCCGGTTCGCCTCGTAGACGACCCGGGTCGGCAGCATCGTCACCCCGCACTCCACGAGCCTGTCGGCGACCTCGCCCAGGAGCTTCTCCTTCGACTTGTGCTTCGCCTCGACCCAGACGTGGCCGGCGGCCCGGAAGCGCTCGAGCTCGTCGTTGTAGTCGTAGTCCCGGGGAAAGTCCTGGACGTCCCGGGGCAGGGAAGACTCGGCGTAGCCGTAGTGGTGCTCGATCATCGTGGCTCCCGCGCACGCAGCGTCCACGGCGTTCACCACCGCGTTCGTCGAGGGCGGCAGGTGGATCGTGGTGATCCCTCCGGCTTCCCAGACGGCTCGGGCCACCGCCTCGAAGAGCTCCGCGTCCCAGGTCACGCTTCCCAGGCTCACCACGTGGGCGCCCTCGGCGGCCATGCGCCGGGCGATCTCCGGGGCCCGGGCCGGGTCCTCGAGCTCCTCCCGGGGCAGGTCCAGGCCGGCGCCCCACCTCCAGATGGGGAACATCCTCGGGGCCAGGATCTCGTTGTCGGCGCTCCGCCGGGCGTGGTCCATGCTGAAGTCGAGGCCCCGGTCCGGGGCCGGCACCAGGGTGGTGACCCCGTGCGCCAGCTTCAGGTAGTAGACGTACTCGATCTCCATCGGCTCCTGCCGGAGGTGCATGTGGAGGTCGATCATCCCCGGCATGACCGTCATCCCCTCGGCGTCGATGACCCGGTCGCCGGTCATGCGGTCGGTGTCCCCCCGGCGCTCTGCCGCCACCGGGTCGAAGGGCACCATCCGGGTGATCCGGTTCCCCTCGATGAGAATGTCGTAGGGGCCGGTGGTGGGGCCCCCGTGGCCCGGGATCACGTGTGCGCCCCGGATGACGAGGCGGTCGTAGGGTCCCTCGGCCAGGTCG
The DNA here is from genome assembly GCA_964567985.1 of uncultured Gemmatimonadaceae bacterium. Classification (GTDB taxonomy): domain Bacteria; phylum Gemmatimonadota; class Gemmatimonadetes; order Longimicrobiales; family Gaopeijiaceae; genus CAZMPV01. The sequence continues at coordinate 1,598 of CAZMPV010000160.1, read as the reverse complement.
CCGAAGCTCCGGGTCTCGACCGGCGGACGCTTCTCGGCGGTGACGGCCCGGACGACATCACTCTCCTGGGCCGAGGCCCGGGCGCCGGAGTGAGCCGGCCCGCCGAGGAGGAGGACGGCAGCGGTGAGGGCGAGGACGCGGCGAAGGGACATGAGGCCTCCTGACGGTGAACCGAAGAGCGAGGATTGGAAGGTGGGCCCGGGGAACCGGCGCCGCAACGCGTCGGGAGCGGGGCGGGGGCGTCCCTCTCCGGACGCTCGGCGCAGCCCGCGCGCGCCGTCCTCCTCCGTGACGGTGGTGGTCGGCTGGATCGGCCTGGCCGTCCTCAGCGTGATCCTGGGGCTCTGACCACGACGCTGTCGGCGTAGATCCGGTCGCCGAACTCCGAGAAGTCGTCGTTGGCGGCGTTGGCGGCGACGTGGACGACCACGGCGCCCGTGGGCATCTCCGGCGGGAGCCAGCGCAGGCGCCAGCGGGCCGTGTCCGGGGCGGAGAGCTGGCTGCCCGCCTCCGTATGGCGGGCGTAGACGATCTCGCTGCTGTCACGGGGCGCCGTCTCCAGCTCGAGGCGGTCGCCTTCCACCTCCAGGCGGCCGGCCTGGGCGCCCTTCCGGGACCCGTCGGCGTAGCGGACGGCGAGCTCCACCCCGGCCCGGGCCATGCCCGTACGGGCCAGCTCCACCGTGAGCTCGACCGGCCCGCTCCCGGAATCGACCGTCTCCGGCAGGCCCCGAACCTCCAGGGCTCCCCCCGCCTCGTTCAGCGGATGGTCGAAGTGACACGCCCGACACGTAGGCTCGCCGAAGCCGCCGGTGTGGGCCGCGGGAGGGGCGGTCACATAGGCGGGGCCGACGGGGCCTCCGGCCTCTGCGACCCCCGCCTCGTAGCTTCCGGCGGGCGCGCCACCCAGGAAGAGGCCGAGGGCGGCGAGCGCCGCTACCACCGCATCGGCCGCCCCGCCTCCGGACCCGGGACCGGTCAGGGCAGGCTCGCCCGGCCGATCGTGTTCGTGTCGGCGCCGAACCAGACGACGCGCCGCTCCGGGTCGTAGTGCATGTGCCGGACCGTGCCGCCGCCGCTGGGGACCGGTGCCCGGTCGAAGAAGGTCTCGGTCTCAGGGTCGAAGCCGACGAAGACGTTGGGCGAGACGCCGGTCTCCACGTACCAGATCCGGTCCCGGCCGTCCACGGCCATCCCGTAGGGTCGGGCCTCGCCGGCCGAGGGGCTCCTCCACTCCTCGAACTCGCCGCTGGCGGGATCGTAGGCGCCCAGGTAGCCCTGGGCGTAGTCCACGTACCAGATTCGCCCGTCCGACGTCCGGCCGATGCGACGGGGCCGGGCTTCGTCCCGGGGAAGCTCGATCTCCCGGTACTCGAAGGTCGCGGGGTCCACGGTGCCCATCTTGTTGGTGCCGACCTGGACGACCCAGGGCCGTCCGTCGGGGTCCACCAGGATCCCGTAGGGCCGGGAGCGGGGCGTCGGCACGTCGATCAGGCGGACCTCCTCGGTTTCGGTGTCCAGGTGGCCGACCATGTTGGCGCCCTGGAGGGTGAACCAGATGTCGCCGTCCACGTCGAAGACCAGGGTGTGGGGATCCC
>CAZMPV010000159.1:1462-6782 GCA_964567985.1 uncultured Gemmatimonadaceae bacterium | reverse complement strand
TCGGACGGGTGGCCGAGTGGCTTAAGGCGCACGATTGGAAATCGTGTGGGGCTAACACCCTCGTGGGTTCGAATCCCACCCCGTCCGCTTGTACAGCGGTGGGAGATGGATCCTCATGCACGGGGCGTGGCTCAGCTAGGTAGAGCGCTGCGTTCGGGACGCAGAGGTCCCCGGTTCAAATCCGGGCGCCCCGACTGACGGACGGTCGGCGCCGGCCTTCGGGAGACGGATCCCGACCGATGGATGGACGGCCCTGCGGGGTCGGACGAGCGCAGGAGGGGTGCCGGAGTTGGCCAAACGGGCCCGCCTCGAAAGCGGTGCGAGCGAGAGCTCACGGGGGTTCGAATCCCTCCCCCTCCGCTGTGAAGACACGTGCCTCCGGGGCAGATGACCCGGGGGCTTTTCTTTTTTCGCTCCGGAAGGTCAGATTTGTCGGCACGGGAGCGAAATCGAGCGCCCGGGCCGGGCGTATTCTTCGGTGACTCCACCCGGGTGGGTGGGGCGCACTATAGAGGACGATGTCGACTTCGCCGAACCGCCGCCCAGCAGTCTCCAGAGCCCGACGGGGACCTCCGACCGACCGGTCCGGGCTGGCCGGGCCGGTGGTGGTCGCGTGTGTCCTGCTCTCTTCGGCTCCCGGGGCCGCACAGGCTCCGACTTTCGGTCCCGCCCCGGGGCAGGTGGCGGCCGGGGACACGATCCCCGCGGTGCTCACCGGCCTGGTCTACGACAGCACCCGGTCCCGTCCGCTGAGCGGAGCCCGTGTGGCGGTGATCGGGACGGCGGCATCCACGGTGACCGATTCGGGGGGCGCCTTCCGGCTGGAGCGTATCCCGCCAGGGGCCTATTCGGTGAGCTTCCACCATCCCCGGCTCCAGGAGCTCGGCGTGAGCCCGGCGGTTCCGATGATCACCCTGGGCTCGGGAGAGGTGTCGAATCTCAGGCTGGCGGTGCCCTCGAGGGAGACGATTCTCCGGGGGTGGTGCGCCCTCGAGGAAGGTACGCTCGGAACGGCCCACGTGGGCGGCGTGGTCACCGACTCCCTGACCGGCGTCCCCCTGCCGAACGCCCGGGTCGAGCTGAACTACGGCCGCGACGACACCGGCGAGGGAGCCCGGCTCGAGGCCCGGACCGACGAGCTGGGACGCTACCGCTTCTGCAACGTCGGGGGCACGGGCTGGATGGCGCTCCGGGTGCGCTTCGGCAACCAGCAGACCGAGCCGGTGGCGATCCGACCGGAGGAGGGAGCGGGGCTCGTCGAGGACTTCACCCTGCGGCTTTCCCACGAGGTCCGGATCGCGGGCCAGGTCCTGGACCGGGAGACGCTGGCTCCCCTTCAGGGCGCGTGGGTGCGCGTGGCCGGCACCGACGCCGAGGCGGTGACCGGCTCCGAGGGCCGCTTCGGCTTCACGGGGCTTCCTCCGGGCCGTCACGTGCTCAGGACCGACAACCTGGGGTACGAGGAGCGGATCGACACGCTCACGGTCTTCAGCCGGGAGGCCCTCGGGGTCGAAATTCACCTCTCCACGGATCCGATCCCCCTGGAGCCGCTCGTGGTCGTGGGCCGCTCCCGGGGAGACGAGATGCCCTGGTCCGTCGGCGGCCGCGTCGACGGGATGACCCGGAGCGAGGTCGAGGAGATCCTTCCCCGCACCCGGGACATGGGTGATCTCCTTCGCCTCTCCAACATCCCCGGCCTGAACGTCCGGAGGGTGACGTTCAAGGACGCCGGCTTCAAGGCAGAGGGCCTCTGCATCGAGGTCGCCCGGGCCCGGCGCCTCGCCCCCGAGAGCTGCGCCATGGTCACGGTCTACGTGGACGGCGTGCGCCTTCCCACTCCGGAGTACACCCTCCCCGACCTGGACCACCAGGGCGTGCGGCGCGTGCAGCTCCTGAGCCCGATCGAGGCCGGGGCCCTCTACGGCCAGGACGGCCGCAACGGAGTCCTCCTGATCTACACCCGCTGAGGGCCCGCTTCGGGCCTCCCACATCCCTCCCGTGCCGCGCTGGATCCCCTCAGCCGGGGCGTGGGTATGGCCCATTGAGCGGAGCGCCATCCTCCGGGTGGGCTCCGCGAATCCCCGGAGGCGACGGGCGGCCCGTGCGCGGCCGCCCGTCCGTTCGTAGTCGAAGAAACGCAGGAAAGGCGCGCATGCCCCTCGACGGTTGGCTGACGATCGGAGTCCTGGCGGGCCTCCTGGTGACGCTGGTTCTCGAGCTCTTCAGCGTCGACTTCCTCATGCTCATGGCGCTGGTCCTCCTGGTAGCTCTGGGCGTCGTGGATCTGGAGACGGCGCTGCTGGGCTTCGCCAACTCCACGCTCCTGGCCCTGGGCTCCCTCTACGTCGTGGCGGCCGGGCTGCGGCAGGCCGGCGCCCTGGACGTGGCGGCCCACTACCTCCTCGGCTCGGAGCGCGACCTCCGGAAGGCCCTGGCCCGCCTGAGCGTGACGGCCACCACGTCGTCTGCGTTTCTCAACAACACGCCCATCGTGGCCATGGGGATCCCCGCGGTCCGGAACTGGGCCCGGGACCACGGGTTCTCGCCGTCGAAGCTGTTGATCCCCCTCTCCTACGCGTCGATCCTCGGGGGCATCTGCACGCTGATCGGCACGTCCACGAACCTGGTCACCCACGGGCTGCTCCAGTCCCACGGCATGCCGGGACTCGGCTTCTTCGAGCTCACGGCCGTCGGGGTGCCGTGCGCGCTGATCGGATTCCTCTACCTGATCTTCGTCGCCCCGGGCCTGCTTCCCGAGCGCGAGGAGGTCCAGGACGCCGAGGAGCGCGAGCGGGAGGCGCTGATGGAGCTCGAAGTGGGCGAGGACTCACCGGTGGCCGGACAGACCGTGGAGGACTCGGGGCTCGGATCCCTCCCCGGCGGCCACTCCCTGGTCCGGCTCGAGCGTGGCGACGAGACCTACGGCCCGGTCGGATCCGGGGAGGAGCTGTCCGAGGGCGACGTGCTGGCCTACGAGCGCCTCGACGATCACGAAGCGAGCGCCGACGAGGAGAGCGAGCTCGCCGAAGGGGCGGGACTGGAGGTGGCGGCGCCGAGCCCCAGGGCCAGCGATGCCGCCGAGCACCACGAGGTCGTGGTCAAGGAAGGCTCGGGCTTCGTCGGCAGGCCCCTGAGGGAGCTCGAGCTCCCGGAGCGGTTCGGGGCCACGGTCGTCGGCGTCCGCCGGGGGGGCAAGCGCGTGCGGAAGCCCCTGGGCGAGATCCGGCTCCGGCCGGGCGACGTGCTCGTCCTGGAGACCGGTCGGGGCTTCCGCCACGCCTTCGAGGGATCGCCCGAGTTCTTCATCACCTCGGAGGAAGGGGCGGCCGGCGAGCGGACGGAGGACACGGAGCGCGAGACCGAGACGCCGGGGATGCTCCTGGCCACGAGCATCCTGGCCGCCGTCGTGGGCCTCGCCGCCACCGGGGTCCTCCACATCGCCGTGGCGGGCACCCTGGGGGCCTTCGGGATGGTCTTTTTCGGCTACCTCACGCCGGGAGAGGCCCGGGAAGCGGTCGACTGGTCGATCCTGGTGGTGATCGGTGCGGCCCTCGGTCTGGGCCAGGCCATGGAGAGCAGCGGGGCGGCGGGATGGATCGCCCACGGAGTGGTGGAAGGTCTCGCGGCCTACGGCCCCATCGTGCTCCTGATCGGGATCTACGCGTCGACGGTCGTCCTCACCGAGGTGATCACGAACAACGGGGCCGCCGCCCTCCTCTTTCCCGTGGCGCTCTCGGTGGCCCAGACCCAGGGGCTGGATCCCCGCCCCTTCATGATCGGCATCACCGTTGCGGCGTCGACGTCGATGCTGACGCCGATCGGGTACCAGACCAACCTGATGGTCTACGGCGCCGGAAACTACCGCTTCACGGACTTCACGAAGGTCGGCGGAGGGCTCCAGTTCCTGGTGGCCGTGGTCGCCGTGACGCTCATTCCCCGGATCTGGGGTTTCTGAACGGGCGGTCGGGGTGGCCCGCAGGAGCGCGAACGGCTCCGTCAGCCCGTGCCGGTCTTCAGGTCGTTGCGCTCGGTGAGGACGTCGCGGACGGCGAGGGCGTCCCTCACCGCCCGGCGGAGGAACTCCAGCTCGACCGGCTTGACCAGGTAGGTCCGGGCCCCGTGGTCGAGGCACTCGAGCGCGACGCCGGGGTCGTCGATCCCGGTGAGCATGATGACGGCCATCTCCGGATCCCGGTCCAGGGCCCAGCCCAGGAACTCGACGCCCTTCATCTTCGGGAGCTCGATGTCCAGGAGACAGAGATCGAAGCGCTGCGAGCCCAGCCACGCGTCGGCTTCTTCGGCCGACGATGCCGCCTTCACCTCGTGGCCGAAGGAGTCGATGAGCTTCTTCAGGCTCTTCCGCACCTCGGGCTCGTCCTCTACGATGAGGACCCGGGCCTCCTCGGGCGCTCGCTCGACGAGCTCCTTGAAGCCGATTCGTCGTCGGTCGGCGGTCATGGGTTGCGGGCCCTTTCCAGGTCTTCCATGAGCCAGAGCTGCTGAAGGAGACGGTCGCTCTCGGCGCCGAAATCGAAGCCCGAGCGTTGGCGCTGTTCCTCCTCGGCGGCGATCTCGTCGGCGGTCCGGTGGCTCTCGACGCCCATCCAGAAGCCGGCCGCGGCGGCGACGACCACGGCCACGACGAAGCCGACGGCCACCCTTTTCCTGCGCCGCTTCCTGACCCGAGCCCGGTGTCCGTCCTGGGCCCGGGCCTCGATGTCCTCGGCCCGGGTGAGGTCGGGGCGTCGGCCTCCGTCGCCGGCCCTGCCTTCTTCCTTTCTGCTCGGTCCGCCGGGATAGCTCCCGCCGATCCGATCGCCCTCGGGGGGCGACGACTCATCCGTCATCTTCTTCTCGGCTCGTCGATCTCGAAGTTCGGCAGAAACGGTGCGGGCGGACGGCTCCGGAGCCGCCGGGCCTCATCCCTCGAGGGCGCTCTCCACGCTCCGGGAGAGCTCGTCGAGGGAGAAGGGCTTCGGCAGAAAGGGCTCGGGCGGCGCCTGGGGGCTGCTACCCAGCTCTTTCGAGGTGTAGCCGGACGTGAAGAGGAACTTCATGTCGGGTCGCTTCTCCTTCAGGACGTCGGCCATCTCGACGCCGGTGAGGCCCGGCATGACGACGTCGGTGAGGACGAGATCGAGCTCGTCCTCCCGGTCGTCGAAGATCTCGATCGCCTCTTCCGCGTCCCGGGCCGACAGGACGTCGTAGCCGAGCTTGACGAGGAGACGCTCGATGACCTTTCGAACGGTGTCCTCGTCCTCGACCAGGAGGATCGTCTTGGCCTCGCTCGTCACGGCGCGCAGACTCGGGGCGGGGGGAG
>CAZMPV010000159.1:0-1362 GCA_964567985.1 uncultured Gemmatimonadaceae bacterium | reverse complement strand
GGGCGCCGACGCGCCGAAGCGGTCGAGCCCCACGGAGGCGCCCTCGTGGCCGGTCCACCGCTCCCAGCCGTGGGTGCTCCCGGCCTCCACCGAGATCCGGGCTTTCACCCCCGGCGGGAGCACCTCTCGCCGGTAACCCTCGTCCTGCCGGCTGAAGAGGAACCAGCTCGGCATGCTCACCACCCGGGTGGCGACGCCCTCCTCCTCGAGGAGCGACCGGGCGTCCAGGGCCAGGGAGACCTCCGAGCCGCTGGCGATCAGGACACACTCCGGGCGACCCGAGCCGGCTTCGGCCAGGACGTAGGCGCCCCGGTGGAGCCCCTCGGCCCCGGCCAGGGCGGTCCGGTCCAGGACGGGTACCTTCTGGCGGGTCAGGGAGAGGAAGGCCGGGCCTTCGTCGTAGCGCATGGCCGCCCGCCACGCCTCGGCGGTCTCGGCCCGGTCCGCGGGCCGTATGTCCATGAGACCGGGGATCGCCCGGAGCGACATGAGGTGCTCGACGGGCTGGTGCGTGGGGCCGTCCTCTCCCAGCCCGATGCTGTCGTGGGTGAAGACGTACGTCAGCGGAAGCTCCATCAGGGCCGCCAGCCGGATCGCCGGCCGCATGTAGTCCGAGAAGATCAGAAACGTGCCGCCGAAGGGCCGGATCCCGCCGTGGAGGGCCATGCCGTTCATCAGCCCCCCCATGGCGTGCTCCCGGACCCCGAAGTGGAGGATCCGTCCCCCGGGCGTATCGGCCAGGAGGTCGTCGGCGCCGTCGATGTCGGTCTTGTTGGAGCCCCCGAGGTCCGCGGAGCCGCCGATCAGGTTCGGTACCCGGGAGGCGAGCCCCTGGAGGGCCTTGCCCGACGACGCCCGGGTGGCCTCGACCCCGCCGCCGGAGGCGTCGAAGTCGGGGATGCCGGCGTCCCAGTCTTCCGGAAGCTCGCCCGCCATCCACGCCCGGTACCGCTCGGCGAGCTCCGGGTGCTCGGCCCGGTAGGCCTCGAAGCGCTCGTGCCACTCGGCCTGGAGACGGCGTCCCCGCTCGGTGGCCTTCCGCCACGCCTCCAGGGCGTCGGGCTCGACGTGGAAGGGCTCGAGCGAGGGGTAACCCAGGTTCTCCTTGCTGGCCCGGACCTCGTCCTCGCCCAGGGGCGCGCCGTGGGTGCTGTGGTGGCCCGCCAGGTTGGGGCTGCCGTAGCCGATGGTGGTCCGGAGGATCACCAGCGAGGGCCGGTCGGCTTCTTCCCGGGCCCGGCGGAGTGCCTCGTCCACGGCGGCCAGGTCGTTGCCGTCCTCGACCCGCTGCACGTGCCAGCCGTAGCTCTCGAAGCGCCGGCCCTGGTCCGTGGAGGTGGCCAGGTCGGTGCTCCCCTCGAT
>CAZMPV010000158.1:4345-6783 GCA_964567985.1 uncultured Gemmatimonadaceae bacterium | reverse complement strand
GCCGGTGCTCATGAAGGTGGGCGACGACATCTCCACCGACGAGATCCTCCCGGCCGGCACCCAGGTGCTCCCCTTCCGCTCCAACATCGAGGCGATCAGCAACTTCACCTTCTACCAGGTCGACGAGACCTATCCGAAGCGGGCCCTGGAGCACCAGGAGGGGGGCCACTTCATCGTCGGGGGGTCGAACTACGGCCAGGGCTCGAGCAGGGAGCACGCGGCCCTGGCGCCCCGCTTCCTCGGCGTGCAGGCCGTCATCGCCCGGAGCTACGCCCGGATCCACGCCCAGAACCTGGTGAACTTCGGGATCATCCCCTTCACCTTCGTCGATCCCGACGACCACGGCCGCATCGACCAGGGCGACGAGCTCGAGTTCCCGGACGTGCGTGCGTCGGTGCAGCAGGGTCGCCGGGCGAAGGTCGTGAACCGCACGAAGGACGAGAGCTACGAGGTCGAGCACGACATGAGCGCCCGGCAGGTGGAGATGGTCCTGGCCGGGAGCATCCTCGCCCTTTACGGAAACGGAGACGGCGCGGGCTGAGGCCCGCCGGGATCACCCGGGTGGCTCCGGACCGGACGGCTCCCGTCAGTCCGCCGGGACTTCCTCCTCGTCGCCCCCCCCCGCGGCGGCGACCTGGACCGGGGGCGCCTTGTCCAGCAGGACCGCGACCCACCTGAGGTCCGGCATGTTCTCGAGCATGATCTTGACCACCATGGTCAGGGGCACGGCGAGGAGCGCGCCCACCGGCCCCCACACCCAGCCCCAGAAGATCAGCGAGAGGATCACGACCAGCGTCGAGAGGCCGAGGCGTCGGCCCAGGAGGTTGGGCTCGATGATGTTTCCGAAAGCGGTGTTCACCACCATGTAGCCGAGCCCGACGACGAAGGCGTGGCCGAGCCCGTGGAGGACCAGGGCCAGCAGGAGGGCCGGGACCGAGGCGATCACCGATCCGATGGTGGGCACGTAGTTCAGGACGAAGGCCACCAGCCCGAGGAGGACCGGGAAGTCCAGGTCCATGAACCAGGCCCAGACGCCCAGCAGCAGCCCCGTGGCCAGGCTGACCATCGTCTTCAGGAAGAGGTATTCCTGGACCTCCCGGACGATCTTCTGGAGCCGGGAGGAGTGCCCCCGCTCCCGGCCGAGGATGGCCCGGAACTTTTCCGGGAAGACCGTGGCCTCGCCCAGCATGAAGATCATGATCAGAAAGACCAGGAACGTCGTCGACAGGATGGCCAGGGCCCGTCCCACCGTCCCGCCGACCAGGTCCACCACCGACGAGGGGTTGATGATCTCGGCGGGCACCAGGTTCCCCGTGGGCACCCCCTGGGCCTGGAGCCAGTCGATCCCCTCCGCCGCCAGGCTCTGGAGGCGGGCGGCGTACCGGGGGAGCTGGGCCTGGAACTCCGAGACCGACTGGCTGGCCAGCAGCCCCACGAGCCCGAAGATCGCCACGTCGACCAGGACGGTGAGAGCGATCGCGACGGCCGGCGGCGTGCCCCGCTCCTGGAGCCAGACCATGATCGGCAGGCTCAGCACCGCCAGGAACAGGGCCAGGGAGAAGGGGAGCAGGATCGGGGCCATCATCCGGAGCCCGTAGACCACCACCACGACCATGGCCATGACGAAGAGGAGGCGGGCCCCGGGGTTCTGTTCCATCCGATCCAGGATCATCGGACCGTCGTCTTCCTCCGGTGTCGGGTCGGGCCCCGCCCCGGCCCCGGGAGGCGAGGGGCGGGAGGGCTCTCCTGCTCCGGCCAAAGAGTAGGGAAATCGGGGCGTTCCTGCCATGGCTCCCCTTTTCGGTTACGAAGCCGCTTCCCCGGCCCTTTCCGTTTCCCGGGGGGCGCCACAAGTTGTGTACGATTCTCACACGAACGAATCTGCCGACGCCCCGTTCCGGGCGTCCGCCGAGCAGGGGGGCCATCGACCCAGTGGAATCCGAGCGAATCAAGGTTCTCCTGGTGGACGACGACCAGGGGGACTTCGAGATGACCCGGGCGATGATGTCCCAGATCGAGACCCGGGAGATGACGCTGGACTGGGTGGCGACGTTCGAGGAGGGACTGGACGCCCTGGAGGCCGGCGAGCACGACGTCTACCTGATCGACTACTTTCTCGAGGACCGGACGGGGATGGACCTGCTCCGGGAGGCGAGGAAGCGAGCGATCAAGGCGCCGCTGATCATGCTCACGGGCCGGGGCAACCGCTCGGTGGACGTCGAGGCGATGAAGGCCGGCGCCGCCGACTACCTCGTCAAGGGTCAGATCGACCCCGAGCTCCTGGAGCGCTCGATCCGCTTCGCCCTGGAGCGGGCCCGGGCCGAGCGGGCGCTGCGGGAGAGCGAGGAGCGCCACCGGGGCATGTTCGACCACCTCCCCATCGGGCTCTTCCGGAGCTCGCCGGAGGGCGAGTTCATGGACGCCAACCCGGCCCTGGT
>CAZMPV010000158.1:0-4245 GCA_964567985.1 uncultured Gemmatimonadaceae bacterium | reverse complement strand
GCCCTGGTGGACCCCGACGGTCTCTTTCTCCAGGTCAACCCGGCGTTCCACCGCATCTTCGGCTATCCGCCGGAGGAGATGCCCGGCGAGTCCTTCGTCGACATGGCGGTGGAGGAGGAGCGTAGGGAGCTCCAGGAGTGGCTCGAGGGCCTGACCCGGGGCGACGGCACCAGGGAGATGGGCGAGCACCGATACGAGGCCCGGGACGAGACGGTGCTCTGGGCGAAGACGAAGATGTCGCTGATCCGGGACGAGAAGGGCGAGCCCGACCAACTGGTCGTCCTCTTCGAGGACATCTCGGAAGCCTCCGCCTGGAGCTGAGCTCGAGTTCGTGAATGAAACGGTCACGGCGGCCGCCCCCGCGACCGTCGGCAACGTCGTCTGCGGATTCGACGTCCTCGGATTGGCCCTGGAGGAGCCCACCGACCGGGTGAGCGCCCGGCGGATCGGCGAGCCGGGCGTCCGCCTGGAGTCGGTCACCGGGGATGATGGCCGCGTGCCCCGACGTCCGGAGGAGAACTCCGCCGGCGCCGCGGCCGCGGCCCTCCTGGACGCCGTGGACACCCGCTCGGCCGGGGTCTCCCTCACCCTGGAGAAGGGATTGCCCCTGGCGGCCGGGATGGGCGGCAGCGCCGCAAGCGCGGTGGCCGCCGTCGTGGCGGTCGACGCCCTCCTGGGGCTCGAGGCCGACGAGGACGTCCTCCTGGACGCCGCCCTGGCCGGCGAGAGGGTCGCCTCCGGCGCCCCCCACGCCGACAACGTGGCGCCGGCGCTCCACGGGGGGATCCTCCTCTGCCGGCTCGACGCACGGCGCCGTCTGGTCCGCCTCCCGGTCCCGGAGGGGCTCTCGGTGGCGCTCCTCCAGCCCCGCCTCGAGCTCGAGACCCGGGCCGCCCGGGAGCTCCTGGGCGACCGGGTGGCCCTGGCGGACGCGATCTCCCAGTGGGGGAACACCGCCGCCCTGGTCGCCGCTCTCTACGAGGGGGACCTCGACCTCCTGGCCGACAGCCTCGTGGACCGGATCGCGGAGCCGAAACGGGCCGGAAAGGTGCCTGCGTTCCGGGCGGTCCAGGAGGCGGCCCTGGACGCTGGCGCACTGGGGTGTAGCCTCTCCGGGGCCGGCCCGTCGGTCTTCGCCCTGGCCGCCTCCCGGGAGGCGGCGTCCCGGATCGGAGAGAGCATGCTGGCGGCGTTCCGGGCGGGAAGCGAGGCCGGCGCCGACCTCCACGTCTCCGGCGTCGGCCTCCGGGGCGCCCGTGTGCTGGACGATCCTGCCGTGGTGGAGAGGGACTGAGGTGGCCTTCGTCTCGACCGAGGGCCGGCCCCCGGCCACGGACCTCCGAACCGCGGTCCTCCGGGGGCTGGCCCCCGACGGCGGGCTCTACGTGCCGGAGCGGATCCCGCGGCTGGGGGGGGACGAGATCGACGCGCTCCGGGGGGCGTCGCTGGCGACCGTGGCCGTCCGCGTACTCGAGCCCCTGGTGGACGGCGCCCTGGGCCGCGGCGAGCTGGAGCGGGTGGCGGCCGACGCCCTGAGCTTTCCCCTCCCGCTCGTCTCCCTGGACCGGGACACCCGGGTCCTGGAGCTCTTCCACGGCCCCACGGGCTCCTTCAAGGACATCGGCGCCCGCTTCCTCGCCCGGCTCCTCTCCGCCCTCCGCCGGAGCGAGGACGAGCGGATCGTGGTCCTGGTCGCCACCTCGGGCGACACGGGGGGCGCCGTGGCCCACGCCTTCCACGGCGTGGACGGCGTCGAGACCGTCGTCCTCTACCCGGAGGGCCGGGTGAGCCCCGTCCAGCTCGGCCAGATCGTCGGGCTCGGCGGCAACGTGCGGCCGGTGGCCGTGGAAGGCTCCTTCGACGACTGCCAGCGGCTGGTCAAGGAGGCCCTGGCCGACGAGGCCCTGCGGGAGCGGGCCACCCTCACCACCGGCAACTCCATCAACCTGGGCCGCTTTCTTCCCCAGGCCGTATACTACGTTCACGCGTGGACCCAACTCGAGCCCCGGCCGGACCGGCTCGTGGTCTCGGTGCCGTCGGGCAACCTCGGCGACCTCTCGGCCGGGGTCCTGGCCCGGCGGATGGGCCTACCCGTGGACCGCTTCGTGGCCGCCACCAACGAGAACGACGCGGCCGTCCGGTACCTCGAGAGCGGCCGGCTCGAGCCCGCCCCCTCCCGCACGACCCTGAGCAGCGCCATGGACGTGGCCCGGCCCAGCAACCTTGCACGCCTCGTCCACTTCACCGGCGGCGACCTGGACGCCCTCCGGTCCCTGGTTCTGGGGAGCGCCCACGACGACTCCGGGACCCTGGCCGCCATCGCGGAGCTGGACGCCGAGCGGGGGTACCTGGCCGACCCCCACACCGCCGTGGGATGGCTGGGGCTCGAAGACGCACGGTCCCGGGGAGAGGACGGTCTGGGTCTCGTCCTGGCCACGGCGGATCCGGCCAAGTTCCCGGACGTGGTGGAGCGGGCCACCGGCCGGAGGCCGCCGGCCCGGCCCGACTGGCTCGACCCGCGAGAAGTGGAGGAGCGGGCGGCCGACGTTCCCAGGCTGGATCCGGAGCGGGACTCCCTGGCGGACCTCGTGACCGAGCCGCCGACCGGGAGCTGACAGCCCGAGGAGGGCCCCCGGCCCCGACGGCCGCTCGCCGGAAGGAAACCCTTGGGACAGCACCCTGGAGCCCGTACATTGCTCACCCATCGACCGTCTTCCGTCTCGCCACGCTCACTCTTCCACGGAGGCCACCATGAAGCGCTCCCAGCAGAGCACGGACGAAAGCTCCTCCCTTCGGACCTTCACGGAGGACGCCGAGCTCTACGAATACATCGGACAGGCGAGCGCGGTCCCGATCCTGATCCACGTCGTGGGGTCCGAGAAGAAGCCCCGCCTCCTGATCACCCCGGCTTCGGCCAAAGCCCACCAGCACGCGGATTACGTGTTCTGGGCCGCCGGAGCGAATTGCGGCGAGTGGAAGGTGACGTTCGACAAGGGAGCGCCGTCTCCGCTCGACCCGCCGGGACCGTACTCCTCGTCGGGTCCGATCGGCGGGTTCGCCACCGGCGATGTCGGGACCTATCCGTACAGCGTCGAAGCCGTCGACCTCCGCTCCGGCAGGACGGTGGACGTCGACCCGGACCTGGTCATCGTGATGTGAGGAAGCCGGAGGGCCCTAGGTAGCGTCCTCGTCCACCAGGGCCTGGAAGCGCGGGTGGTCCCGGAGTTCCCTGAACCACCAATCGCCGGCCAGGTACTGTCCTCCCCGGTTCGGATGGTGACGAACGTGTAGCTCCAGGAGGTCCAGAGCCCGCTCCACCTCGCCCATGCGAAGCCGTGCGTGCGCCTCGTTGTAGGCCAGGACGGGGTCGGGCTCCGGCCCCCGAGCTCGACGAATGACGGCCCGGGCGCTGTCGGCCAGGCCGACGCCGGCCGCGATCTGGGCCACGTACATCATCGCGTGGCTGCGAAACTGGTCGGCCCGAGCATCTCCGCTGAGCGCCACCAACGAGTCCGCCGCCGACCACCCGCGCTCCACGTCCCCGGGGCCCTGGGGGTAGGAGGCCAGGTTGTAGAGCCGGCACTGGAGGAAGCGCCCCTCCTCCGGCCACCGTTTCCTCCCTTCCCGGCACCAGCGGGACGCCTCCTCGGCGTCCTCGAGCTCGAGCGCCACATTCCACAAGCTGAAGGTGACGTCCCGGGCCTCCGTCAGGTAGTAGTCCATCTCCAGCGCCCGCTCCGCGGCCCGCATCGCCTCGGCGAACTGGGCCTTTCGCCGGTAGAGCTCGCTCAGGGTGACCCAGGCCCGGGCCAGGGTGGAGTCCGCGGACACCGCAGCCTCCAGGTCCCGCTGGGCGTCGGCGTACAGGGTGTCGGCATCGGGGCCCAGGAGGGTCTCGGCCAGCTCGAAGCGGACCCGTCCCCGGAGCTCGAGGGCCTCCGGATGGCCGTCGGACATGGAGACCGCCCGCACGGCGTGCTCCAGAGCCCGCCGTGCCCATTCGGGGTCGTAGTTCCCCGGCAGATCCGTCTCCAGGAGGGCTCGCTCGGCCGCGGTCCAGCCCCGGAGGACCACCGGGGTGACCCACTCGGAGTCCAGCTCCGCGGCCCGGGCCAGGAGGCTGTCGGCCGCTTCCAGGGCTCTCCGGGCCGCCCGCCGGTCCGTCCGGGCCAGTGCCTCCGCGTCGTCCTTCCGGGCCTCGGCCCGCTGGACCAGGACCCACGCCTCCTGGTTCCGGGCGTCGGC
>CAZMPV010000157.1:0-6792 GCA_964567985.1 uncultured Gemmatimonadaceae bacterium | reverse complement strand
CCGGACGCCGCGCCGCCAAGGACGCCCGCTCCGACCTGGAGCAGCGCCTGGAGCGCTCGAAGCGGGCGTACCGGGCCGGCGTGGACGCGGCGAAGGCCGCATCCAGCGAAGGCGCCGAGGAGACGAGCGAGTCCGCCGACTCCGGCGAGTCCACCGAAGACTGAGCCGACCCGCCGCCCAGGCCGGGTGATCCGGCCGTGACCCCCGGCGGCGACACCCCGGAGCGGGACGCCGGGGGACCCCTGGTCTCCCGCGACCGTCGGGTCCTGGACTTCGCCCGGCGTCTCGCGTCCAAGGCCATGGATGACAACATCTTCTTCATGGCCGGGGCGATCGCCTTCAACTTCCTGGTCGCCCTCGTGCCGCTGGTGCTCCTGGGCGTGGGCATCGGCGGCTTCGTGGCCCGGGCCCGCTTCGTCGATCCCTCGGGCGTGATCGTGGGCTACATCCTGGAGGGCCTCCCGGCCGTCCGGGGCGACGTGAACCTGGCCCAGAACGTCCGGGGGATCATCGACGGGGTCATCGACGAGCGGGCCGGCCTGAGCCTCATCGGCGCGATCTTCCTGATCTGGATCTCCACCCGGCTGGTGGGGACCCTGCGGACCGCCCTGGCCGAGGTCTTCGACATCGGCCAGCGCCGGGGGCTGATCGGGGGAAAGCTCTTCGACGCCCAGATCGTCGTGGTGGGCGGCGCGCTCTTCCTGCTCAACATCGCCGTGACCGTGCTGCTCCAGGCCGTGGGTTGGTACGGCATCGACCTCATGGACCTCCAGGGCCGGGGGGTCCACGTCGTGCGCGAGCTCCTGGCGATCGGGCTCGCCTTCGCCTCGATCTGGGTGTTCTTCCTCCTGATCTACCGGTACCTCCCGGCCCGCCGCATTCCGTGGCGGACCGCCGTCGTCGCGGCCACCTTCATGGCGGTCCTCTACGAGGCCATGAAGGGGGGCTTCTCCTGGTACGCGACGAACCTGGCGAACTTCCGCTCGGCTTTCGGGAACCTGACCACCGCCGCGGTGCTCTTCATCTGGATCTATTACGGATCGGTAGTGTTTATCCTCGGCGGTGAAGTGGCGCAGATTTACACCATGAATCGGGTCCGGCGCCTGAGGATCCGGGAAGCGATCACCCGGGACGAGAGCTGATGCGCGGACGGGAGGCTCGGGGGGCGGCGCGGACGCCGGTTCTGGTGTACCGAGACGACGGGGATCGATGCCGGACGACGACGGACGAAAGATCGTGGCGCGCAACCGGAAGGCCCGCCACGACTACGAGGTCCTCGAGACCCTCGAGGCGGGCCTGGTTCTGAAGGGGCCCGAGGTGAAGTCGGTCCGGGAGGGAAAGGTGGCCTTCCAGGACGCCTTCGCCCGGATCGAGGACGGCGAGGTCTGGCTCTACAACTTCCACATCAGCCCCTACGAGCCGGCCAACCGGGAGAACCCGGACCCGACCCGGACCCGGAAGCTCCTCCTGAAGCAGCACGAGATCGACGGGCTCATCGGCGAGATCGAGCAGAAGGGCCGGACCCTGGTTCCGCTGGATATCCACTTTCGACGGGGCTACGCCAAGGTGACGCTGGCCGTGGCCCGGGGCCGGAAGCAGCACGACAAGCGGGAAAAGCTTCGCCGGGAGGAGATGAAGCGCGAGGCGGAACGGGCCATGAGCCGCTACGATCCGTGAGGCGCTCCGCGAGGCGCCTCGGGCTACTCGGTCTGGCCGTCCTCCTCCAGCTCGGATGGGGCGCCGCCGGGGAGGCGTCGGCCCAGGACTCCCGCACCCTCCGGCTCCGGACCGCGGACGGCCATGGCGAGCGGGTCTCCCTGGAAGCCCACCGGGGCTACGCCGCGCTGCCGGCTTCCGTCCTGGAGCGGGTCGGCTGGACCGCGGCCGCGGAGGGCTCCGGCATGACGCTCCGCCTCGCGGACCGCGCCACCGTCGAGCTCACCGCCGGCACGCCCTTCTTCCGCTGGAACGACGAGCTCCTCCAGCTCGCCGATCCACCCTACTTCTTCAGCGAGCGCCTCTACGTCCCCCTCCAGCTCGTCTCGGGGTTCCTGCCCCGGATGCTCGCCGAGACGTACGACTACGACCCACGGAACGGCGCCCTGACCCTCCTGGAGCCGGACCTGTGGAGCGCGCGGGCGACGACCACCGCCCCCGACGCTTCCCCTGCCGTCCCGTCGAGCCGGGAGAGGGGCCCGGACGCGGACGCCGCCGGAGCGGCCGGAAGCGGCGGTGGCGCCTCGGGTCGCCGGGTGGTGATCATCGATCCGGGCCACGGCGGGAAGGACGTGGGCGCCCGGGGCGCGGCCGGCATCTACGAGAAGGAGGTGGCCCTGGGGGTGGCGAAGGCCCTGGCGAGGGAGCTGGAGGGCGACCCGACGCTGGAGGTCCACCTGACCCGGAGCGACGACACCTTCGTCCCCATCTGGGAGCGGGGGGAGCTCGCCACCGGGTGGAAGGGCGATCGGCCCGGGATCTTCATCTCGCTCCACGCCAACGCCGCCGCCCGCTCCCGCTCCGTCCGGGGCTTCGAGACCTACTTCCTCTCCGAGGCCCGGACCGAGCACGAGCGCCGGGTGGCGGCGCTGGAGAACGCGCCCCTGGAGATGGAGGGTCCTGACGGGAGCGCCGAGGCGCCGGCCGACCCGGACCTGGGCTTCATCCTCCAGGACCTCCGCAACTCAGACACCCAGCACTGGTCGTCGGTCCTGGCCGAGGAGGTCCAGACCTCCCTGGATCCGGTCCATCCGGGCCCGAACCGGGGCGTGAAGCAGGGCCCCTTCGCGGTGATCACCAACGCGCTGATGCCCGGGGTCCTGGTGGAGATGGGCTTCATCACCAACCCCGCCGAGGCCCGCCTCATGAACCGGGCCTCCTTCCAGGAAGACGCCGCCCGGGCCCTGGCCCGCGCCGTCCGGGCCTTCTTCGAGCGCTACCCGCCGGGGAGCGATCATGCCGCCGGAGAGACCCGGTGAGCCCGTCGCTTCCCGCCCGCTTCGTGTTTCGGGGAGCCTGAGGTGGACCTCCGCCGGGACGTCTTCGGGACGACCTTCCAGAACCCGGTCCTGCTGGCGGCCGGCACCTGCGGCTTCGGGAAGGAGCTCGTGGACGTGGTGGATCTGGAGGCCCTGGGCGGCCTGGTCACCAAGTCCGTCACCCTGGAGCCCCGGGCCGGGAATCCGGCCCCCCGGGTCGCCGAGTTCGGCGCGGGCATGGTCAACTCCGTCGGCCTGGCGAATCCCGGGCTCGAGGCGGTTCGCCGGACCAAGCTCCCCTGGATCCGGGAGCACCTGGAGCGAGCCCGGGTCTTCGTCAGCGTGGCCGGCCACACCCCGGACGAGTTCGTCCGGATCGTCGAGGATCTCGACGGTGAGGAGGGCTTTCTGGGCTTCGAGCTGAACCTCTCCTGCCCGAACGACGACCGGCTGGGCGGCCGGCCCTTTTCCCTGGACCCCGAGGCGCTGGACGAGGTGGTCTCCCGGGTCCGGGCCCGGACGGAGCGGCCGCTCCTGGCCAAGCTGGCGCCCAACGACCCGGAGCTGCCCCGGACGGCCCGGACCGCCGAGGACGCCGGGGCGGACGGCCTGACCCTGGTCAACACCGTGCCCGGGCTCGTCCTGGATCCCGACGGCCACGGCCCCGCCCTCGGGGCCGGGGCCGGGGGCGTGAGCGGCCCGGCGATCCGGCCCGTCGGCGTCCGGGCCGTGGCCGAGGTCCGGGAGCACGCCGAGCTGCCCATCGTCGGCGTCGGGGGCATCCTCTCCGCCGCCGACGCCCTGGAGTACCTCCGGGCCGGCGCAGTCCTGGTCCAGGTGGGCACCGCCACCTTCGCGGACCCCCGGGCAGCCGAGCGGATCGTGGCGGATCTGGAGGCCTGGGGTCGGCGCCGGGGCGTGGGGAGCGTGGCCCGGATCGGCCCGGACGCTCGCCGGGGCGACCCCGACGGGGAGCGACACCAGGAGCCCGAGCCGGCGGGGGTGGAGGAGCTCCGGTGACCCGGATCGCCGTCGCCCTCGACTATCCGTCCGTCGGGCCCGCCCTGGAGATGGTGGACGCCCTGGGCGGCGACGCCGGACTCTACAAGGTCGGCCTCGAGCTCTTCACCCGGGCCGGCCCGGAGGTGGTCGGGGAGCTCCGGGCCCGGGGCAAGGACGTCTTCCTCGACCTCAAGCTGCACGACATCCCGAACACCGTGGCCGGGGCCGTCGAGGCCGCAGCGGACGCCGGCGTAGAGCTCCTCACGATTCACGCGGGCGGGGGCGAAGGGATGATGCGGGCCGCGGCGGAGGCCGCCGCCGGCCGCGTGCGGCTCCTGGGCGTGACCGTGCTCACCTCCCTCTCCGGGGCCGATCTGGCGGAGATGTGGGGCCGGGACGGGGTGGACGTGGAAGAGGAGGTCGTCCGCCTGGCCGGGTCGGCGACGGAGGCCGGCCTCGACGGCGTGGTCGCTTCGGTCCGGGAGGCCGAGCGCTTGAAGGCCGAGCTCGGCGCCGGGCTCCTGGTGGCAACGCCCGGAATCCGACTGCCCGGGGGCCGGCGCCACGATCAGGTCCGGGTGGCCACCCCGGGCGAGGCGGTCCGGGCCGGCTCCGACGTCCTGGTCGTGGGCCGGGCGGTGACGGCGGCCGAGGATCCGGCGGCGGCCTTCGGAGCGGTCCGAAACGAAGTCCGCTCGGCCGGGGGAGCCGGGACGTGAGGGTCCTGCTCCTGGCGGCGCTCTCCCTGGGGATCGCGGGCCCGGCCTCTTTCGTGGAGGCCCAGCTTCCCGGAGTCGAGGACGGCGAGCTCGGCCGGGTCGCGACCCGGATCGCCCGGGCGTGGAGCGCCGGCGACGCCGGAACCCTGGAGTCCCTCTTCGCCCCGGGCGGGGTGCGCTTCCGGGACCGGAGCGGCGGGCACGGGGTGCTGGACGCCCGGAAGGCCGGGGCCGCCGTCCGGGAGCTCCTGGACCGCCACGGTCCGGGCCGGGTGTCGGTCCGGGGGGCGTCGCCCGCCGGCGGGAGCCCGCCCCGGGGCTTCGTGGAGCTCTCCTGGCTCACCGGCGGCCGGGGAACCTCCGAGCGGATCAGCTATACCCTCTTCGTCGGGATGGTCCGGCACGCCGGGGGCTGGCGGATCGACGAGATCCGGCTGCTCCCCTGACGGGGCCCGTCGCCGCGGCGACGACCCCCGGCGGACCGGACCGCCCCGCGAGCCCGGCGACTTCCCAACGCTGACGAGCCATGACGCTTCGACTCTACAACACCCTCACCCGGTCTCTGGACGCCTTCGAGCCCCTCGAGGAGGGTACGGCGAAGGTCTACGCCTGCGGGCCCACCATCTACGACTACGCCCACATCGGCAACTACCGGAGCTTCGTCGTCTACGACCTGCTCCACCGCTACCTGGAGTGGAAGGGCTACGACGTCCGCTTCGTCATGAACCTGACCGACGTGGACGACAAGACGATCGAGGCGGCCCTGGAAGAGGGCGTGACGATCCGGGAGTACACCGAGCCCTACGGCGAGGCGATCCTGGCCGACGCCCGCACCCTGGGCATGCGGGACGCCGACGCCTATCCGGTGGCCACCGAGTTCGTCGAGCCGATGATCGACTTCGTCCAGCGCCTCCTGGACAACGGTCACGCCTACGTGACCGACGACGGCTCCGTCTACTACGACATCACCAGCTTCGAGGAGTACGGGAAGCTCTCCCGCATGGACCCGGAGAAGGTCCGACCAGGCGCCCGCGTGGACGTGGACGAGTACGACAAGGACGACGCCCGGGACTTCGCCCTCTGGAAGGCGGCCAAGCCCGAGGACGAGGAGACCGGAGCGGCGTGGGACGCCCCCTGGGGCCGGGGACGGCCCGGCTGGCACCTGGAGTGCTCGGTCATGAGCGTGACCGAGCTCGGCGACACGATCGACATCCACCTCGGGGGCGAGGACCTGGTCTTCCCCCACCACGAGGACGAGATCGCCCAGTCCGAGGGCGCCACCGGCAAGCAGTTCGTCCGCTACTGGCTCCACATCAAGCACCTCCTCCTCGAGGGGGAGAAGATGTCGAAGAGCCTGGGCAACACGGTCAACGTGGGCGAGCTCACCGACGAGGGCCACGAGCCCGCCGCCATCCGCCACCAGCTCCTCTCGGCCCAGTATCGGCGGACTCTGAATTTCACCCGTGAGGGGCTCGAGGGCTCGGCGAAGGCGGTCCAGCGGCTGGTGGACTACGAGGCCCGGCTCCGGAACCTGGCCACCGACGAGGCGGCCGACGGCACCCGGCTCGGCGAGCTGGCCGAGTCCGGCCTGGAGGCCTTCGAGGAGGCGATGGACGACGACCTCAACTCGGCCGCCGCCATGGGCGCCCTCTTCACCCACGTCGGCGAGGCGAACGCCGAGCTCGACCGGGCGGGCGGCCCCGTGCCACCGGTCGAGCGCGACCGGGCCCTGGAGACCCTGCGGTCGATCGACGAGGTCCTGGGCCTCCTGGAGCTGGCCCGCCGGGACCGGGAGGTCGAGGCCGCCGACGAGGAGCGGATCGAGGCCCTGATCGAGGAGCGGGAGGCGGCCCGGGCCGACGGCGACTACGGCCGGGCCGACGAGATCCGGGACGCCCTGGCGGAGGAGGGCGTCGTCCTGGAGGACACCGCCGAGGGGACCCGCTGGAAGGTGGTGAAGTAGGCGGGCGGCGCTATCTTGGTCGGCGCCAGTGAGGTCCAGCCGGCCGCGCCCGCACCACGCTGACGTAGCTCAATTGGTAGAGCAGCTGCCTTGTAAGCAGCAGGTTACCGGTTCGAGTCCGGTCGTCAGCTCT
>CAZMPV010000156.1:0-6826 GCA_964567985.1 uncultured Gemmatimonadaceae bacterium | reverse complement strand
ACCCCAAGAGCTACTACCTGGACCGGGCCGCCGAGGAGGGCTACGTCCTGGAGACGTGCATGTACTTCCCCTTCACCACGGCCAAGAACCTGACCGGCTTCGGCGCCGACCACGCGGCGATGATGGAGGCGTTTCCCCGGCTCCAGCAGATCCTGGTCCTGGCCTGTGACGAGGCCGTCCCGGAGAACCGGATCGAGGCCGACGCCGCCGGCCGGCCCGTGGTCCACTACACCTTCACCGACGCCGTCGTGGAGCGTCTCGCCCGGGCCGCCCGGACCTCCGCCGAAATCTTCTTCGCCGCCGGCGCCGTCCGGGTCCACTCGCCGCTGGCGGACCCGCCCCTGGTCGAGCGGTCGGACCGGGGGCGCCTCGGCGAGCGCATCCGGGCGGAGAGCTTCGTTCCCGGCAAGGTCTCGGTGTCCGCGGCCCACCTCATGGGTGGCTGCGGGATGGGGGAGACGCCGGCCGACTCGGTCACCGACGCCCGGGGGCGGGTGCACGGAGAAGACTGGCTCCGGGTCGCCGACGCCTCCCTCTTCCCGGACTCGGTGGAGATCAACCCCTACCTGACCGTCATGGCCCTCGCCGACCGGGTGGCCGACGGCGTCCTGGACGACCTGGAGGAGGGATGAGCGAGACCGGCGGCGCCCTGGTGGTTCGGGCCCTGGAGCACGAGGCGATCCCCTTCACCTTCGGCATCCCCGGCACCCACAACATCGAGCTCTACGACGCCCTGGCCGCTTCGGACTCGGTCCGCCCCGTCCTCGTCACCGACGAGCAGTCGGCGTCGTTCATGGCCGACGGGGTCTGGCGGGCGTCGGGACGGATGGCGTGCGTCAACGTCGTGCCCGGCGCCGGGCTGACCCACGCCCTCTCCGGCATCGCCGAGGCGTACATGGACAACGTGCCCATGCTGGTCCTGGGGTGCGGGATCCGGCGGGATTCGGGGATGGCGTACCAGCTCCACGACGTGGATCAGGCGTCGATCGTCCGACCGGTGGTCAAGGAGACCTTCCGCCCGGACACTGGCGGGGAGATCTACGGGACGATCCGGGCCGCGTGTCGGCTGGCCCGGAGCGGACCCCCGGGTCCGGTCTTCGTCGAGATCCCGGCGAACCTCTACCTAAAGAAGCACCGGGTCCGGATCCCGACCGGCGAAGGAGGAGCGGCCGCCGAACCGGCCCGTGCGCCGGACCCGGAGGCCGTGGAGCGGACGGCCCGGATCCTCTCCGAGGCCCGCCGACCCCTGATCTACGTCGGTCTCGGCGCCCGGAACGCCCGCTCCGATCTCCTCGAGCTGGCCGAGCTCCTGGAGGCTCCGGTGACGACCACCTTCCAGGGGAAGGGCGTCTTCCCGGAGAGCCATCCCCTGGCGCTGTGGCCCGGCTTCGGCAACGCCGCGCCGCCCTTCGTCCGGAAGGTCGTGGACGGCTGCGACGCGACGCTGGCGGTGGGGTGCAAGTTCGGCGAGGTCGCCACGGGAAGCTACGGCATGGAGCCTCCGGAGCCCCTGATCCACGTGGACGTCGACCCGGAGGTCCCGGGACGGAACTTCGAGGCCGAAGTGGCCGCGGTGGCCGACGCCGGCGCCTTCCTCTCGGCGCTCCTGGACGCCCTGGACGACGACGCGGCAGAGCCGGACGCCGATCTCCGGGAGCGGATCCGGGAGGGGCACCGTGGGGTCAGGGAGGAGTGGGCGGCCGGGGTCGGGGGTCCCGGCGTGACGCCGGCCCACCTCCTGGCCGAGCTCCAGGAGCGCCTCGGGCCCGAGACGGTCTACGTGACCGACAGCGGGAACGGCACCTTCCTGGCCATGGAGTGCCTCCGGCTCGACGAGCCCGGGCGCTTCCTGGCCCCGGTGGACTACTCCTGCATGGGGTACTCGGTGCCCGCGGCCCTGGGCGCCGCCCTGGCCCGGCCCGACGCCCCGGTGGTGGCCCTGGCCGGCGACGGGGCCTTCCTGATGACCGGCCTCGAGCTCCTGGGAGGTGCCCGGGAGGGCGCCGCGCCGATGGTCTTCGTGCTCCGGGACCGGGAGCTGGCCCAGATCGCCCAGTTCCAGGAGGTGGCCCTGAATCGTAAGGCCCTGAGCGAGCTCCCGGATTACGACCTGGAAGGCCTGGCGAGGGGGCTCGGCATCTCCTGCCTCCGCCTGGACGCCGACGAGGAGGTCGGGGACGTCGTCGCGGAGGCCCGCCGGCTCACCCGGGAGGAGGCCCGTCCGGTCCTGGTGGACGTGGCCATCGACTACTCCCGGAAGACCTACTTCACCCGGGGCGTCGTCCGGACCAGCCTGCTGCGGCTTCCGGTGAAGGAGCAGGCCCGCTTCATCGGCCGGGCGCTCCTCCGGCGCATCACCGGCTGAGACGGTCGCGCTCTCCCGGCGTCTCACCTATCTTTGGAAGCCCCGATTCCCGCCGACATCGTCGACTTCGAGATCACCCGCGCCCGGCGTCCGTCCGTCCCATGAACTCCCAGCTTCCTCGCCGCCCGTGATCCGGGACGAGCTCCGTCGGGCCCTGGAGGTCCTCGGCGACCGGCTTCCGGACGGCGAGATCGTGGTCCTCGCTCGCCGCGCTTTCGGCGACCGGGGCGTGAGCTTCCTCCGGGGTGACGTGGAGCGCGTCACGGGACGCCCGGCCCGGGTCTACGAGGCCTCCGTGGAGGAGTGGGCCGGGATCGTCCACGCCGACGACCGGCAGGGGGTCCTGGAGCGGCTCTCCGAGCTGCCCGAGCGGACGAGCCTCTCGCTCGAGTATCGCGTGCTTCAGCCCGAGGGCGACGTCCGCTGGATCCGGGAGTCGCTGCGCGTGATTCGGGCCGGTCCGGGCTCACCGCCCGAGATCGTGGGCGTCCTGACCGACGTGACGGCGCGGAGGTCGGCCCGGAACCGGCTCTCCGCGCTCGAAGCCGAGCTCTGGCGGGCCCGGAAGATGGAGTCCCTGGGAAACCTGGCGGCCGAGGTGGCCCACGACTTCAACAACCTCCTGACCGCGATCTTCGGGTCGGCGGACCTCCTCCGACACGGGAGCGAGCTGAGCGGGGACGACCTCGAGGAGATCCGCGTCATCCGGGAGTCCGCCACCCGCGGGCGGGACCTGGTGCGTCGCATCCTCCAGTTCGCGGCCCGGCGACCCGGCTCGACCGGGGACGTGGACCCGGCCGAGGCCGTCCGGGAGCTCGAGGAGATTCTCTCCCGGCTCGCGGGCCCTCATGTGGACGTGGAGACCGACGTCCCGGAGGAGCCGTGGACGGTGACGGTCGATCGGGCCCACCTCGAGCAGGTCGTCCTCAACCTGGTCACGAACGCCCGGGAGGCGATGCCGGGGGGCGGACGGCTGACCGTCTCGCTGGAGAACCGGGAGCTCGAAGAGCCCCTGCAAACCCGGGGTCGGACCGTCGTGCCGGGTCGGTATCTCTGCCTCACGGTCCGGGACACCGGCACGGGGATCTCGCCGGAGGTCGAGGCCCGCCTCTTCGAGCCCTTCTTCACCACGAAGCAGGAAGGGGAGGGGGGCGGTTTCGGTCTTCCCAACGTGCTCAGGATCGTGGAGGGCTACGACGGCGGTATCGAGATCGACTCCCGGCCGGGAGAGGGGAGCACCTTCCGGGTCTACCTGCCGGTGACCGACCAGCCGACCTCGGAGGCGGAAGGGATCCAGGCCCTCGAGACCGCCCGGATCGAGGAGCCGGACGCCGGGGGGCTACGGATCCTGGTGCTGGAAGACGATCCGGCGGTCCGCGACGTCGTGGAGCGGGTTCTGGGCCGGGAGGGGCACACGGTGATCCCGGTGGATTCGGCGTCCGAGGCGCTGCGGGTCTTCGACCGGGTGCGACCGCCCTTCGACCTCCTGATCTCGGACGTGGTGCTCCCCGAGCGGTCGGGCCCCGCCGTGCATCGGGCCCTGGCCCGGCGCGTGGGCGAGCTGCCCGTGATCTTCATGTCCGGCTACGGCCGGGAGACGGCGGTCCGGGAAGGGATGGTGGACCCGGACGCCCGCTTCCTGGACAAGCCCTTCTCGCCCGGGGAGCTGGTCCGGATGGTGGACCGGGTCCGGGCCGAGCTCGGGCGGGGCAATGGACCCGACGCGTCCAGCGCCGGAGACGCCGGAAGCTAGAAGCGTGGCCCCGCTGTACACCGTCGGCCATTCGGACCGGGAGGCGGGTGCCTTCGTCGACCTCCTCCGGGAGGTGGGGATCTCTCTTCTCGTCGACGTCCGCCGCTACCCCGGCTCGAAGCGCCATCCCCACTTCAACGAGGGCTCCCTGGCGGAGGCCCTATCCGCCGCCGGCATCGACTACCGCCACCAGGAGGCCCTCGGCGGCTACCGGAATCCCCGGGACGAGTCACCCCACACGGCCCTGAGCCGGGCCGGCTTCCGCGCCTACGCCGACCACATGGACTCGGAGCTCTTCCAGGGGGCCCTGGCCCGGCTCCTGGAGGACGCCGAGCGGACGACGGTCGCCGTCATGTGCGCCGAAGCCGACCCGGAGCGGTGCCATCGACGGATGATCGCGGACGCGGCTGCGGCCCGGGGCCTGAGCGTGGTCCACCTTCTGGATCCCGGTGCCGCCCGGGAGCACGAGCTCGACGAACGTGCCACCGTCCGGGACGACGGCACGCTCCTGTACGCGGACCCGAACGACGCCCAGCACGACCTGTTCGCCGACTCTCATTGACGGAGGCACCCAGATGACTTCGAGACGATCCCCCTCGTTCACTCCGGCGCTCGCCCTTCTCGCCGTGGCCGTCGTCGGTCTCGCGGCGTGCGAGCCCGCCGGGCCGACCGCGGAGCTGGTCCTGACGAACGGCAAGGTCGTCACCATGGACGAGAGCCGCCCCGAGGCGCAGGCCCTGGCCATGGCCGGCGACACGGTCCTCGCCGTGGGCACCTCCGACGAGATCCGGGCGTACGTGGGCTCGGAGACCCGGGTCGTGGACCTGGAGGGCGCCCTGGCCGTGCCGGGCTTCGTCGAGTCCCACGGTCACTTCATGGGGCTCGGCTCGGCGCAGACGCAGCTCGACCTCCTGGACACGAGCACCTGGGCCGAGATCGTCTCGAAGGTCGACTCGGCCGTGGACGAGGCCCGGCCGGGACAGTGGATCCGGGGCCGGGGCTGGCATCAGGAGAAGTGGGACGAGGCGCCGGCCCGGACCGTCGAGGGCTTCCCCACCCGGGACGAGCTCGACCGGGTGGCGCCCGAGAACCCGGTGGTCCTGACCCACGCCAGCGGCCACGCCGCCATCGCCAACGGGGCCGCGCTGGAGGCGGCCGGCATCGGGCCCGACACCGAGTCGCCCGCCGGCGGCGAGATCCTCCGGGACGCCTCCGGGGAGGCCACGGGCGTCCTGGTGGACGAGGCCGAGGGGCTCGTCTTCGAGGCCCTGGAGGAGAGCCGGGCCGGCCGCACCGCCGCCGAGGTCGAGGAGGACCGCCGGCGCCAGGCCCGCCTCGCCGCCGAGACCGCCCTCTCCGAGGGGGTGACGAGCTTCCAGGACATGGGCGCCTCCTTCGAGACGATCGACCTCCTGAAGCGGATGGCCGCCGAGGGGGAGATGCCGATCCGCCTCTACCTCCACGTGAGCCAGCGGGAGGTCACACCCGAGCAGGAGGAGGAGCTGGCCGCCGCCCGCACCGTGGGCCACGCGAACGACCACGTCACCGTCCGGGCGATCGGCGAGGTCACCATGGACGGGGCGCTGGGCTCGCGGAGCGCCTGGATGCTGGAGCCCTACAGCGACCTTCCGTCGTCCACCGGCCTCGAGGTCACGTCGGTCGAGCGGGTCCGGGAGATCGCCGAGATCGGCCTCCGGAACGGCTACCAGATCTCCACCCACGCCATCGGCGACCGGGCGAACCGGGAGACCCTGGACCTCTACGAGGCGCTGTTCGAGGAGCACGACCTGGACGGCGACACGCTCCGCTGGCGGGTCGAGCACGCCCAGCACCTCCACCCCGACGACGTCCCCCGCTTCGGCGAGCTGGGCGTCATCGCCTCGATGCAGGGGATCCACGCCTGCTCGGACTGGCCGTACGTGAAGGCGCGCCTGGGCGAGGAGCGGGCCGAGGCCGGGGCGTACGTCTGGAAGAGTCTGATGGAGAGCGGCGCCGTGGTGACGAACGGCACCGACGCGCCGGTGGAGCGGGTGGACCCGATCCCGGCGTACCACTGCACGATGGCCCGCCAGATGGCGGACAGCGACTCCACCTTCTATCCCGAAGAGGCCCTGAGCCGGATGGAGGCGCTGCGCACGTACACGATGAACGGCGCCTTCGCCGCCTTCGAGGAGGACATCAAGGGCACGCTCGCGCCGGGGATGCTCGCCGACGTGACGGTCCTGGACACCGACATCCTCACCGCGCCCGAGGACTCGATCCCGGGGACCGAGGTGCGCTATACGGTCGTGGGCGGCGAGGTGGTCTACGAGGGGCGTTAGGCCCCGAAGCCGGTAGCCCGTCTCTCCTACGGCCAGCTCGCGCTCCCCGACGTCCGGAGGCGGAGCCGCCGAGGCCTTCGAGGGAGGCCGGCGGAGGAGAGCCATGCCGCGGACCGGATACGACGACCTTCGAGTGAACGTGCCTATTGCGACGTATAACTACGTTGTAGTATTATATGTCGCAGCGATTCCCCTTCTCCCTGGAGCTTCGCTTGTTCGTTCGCTTCCTCGAGCGTCTCCTCCGTCGTATCTCCCGTGTGCTCGTGCGGGGACCCCATGCCCCACAGGTGCTCGCCGACCTGGAGGAGGCCTACGCCCGGGACGTGGCCCGTGGGATCGGCCGCTGGCGCGCCCTCGGCAGGCGGCTGACGAACCTCCTCGGCTCCG
>CAZMPV010000155.1:3616-6849 GCA_964567985.1 uncultured Gemmatimonadaceae bacterium | reverse complement strand
CAGCCCCGAGAACCACTCGGTCATCTCGCCGCGCCTCCCGCTTCGCTCTTCGCTTCGACCGCGAACTCCTCGTCGAGCTCCACCACCAGCCCGCCCAGGCTCCCGGCCCCCTCGTAGCGGAGGTCCGAGATTCGCACCGTGTAGCCGTCCGGGCGCGCCTCGATCCGCCACCGGGGAAATCGCGCCCAGCGCAGGAAGTCCCTGGCCCGGGGATCGTCGGACGCGGCGGCCACGGCGCGCTCCACCGTCCCGGGCGGCAGGCCCGGTCCCGACCGGAGGGGCACGGGGGTCGACCGCTCGAGGCGCACGGGCGGGCGATCCAGCCAGCGGTGGCTGCCCACGAGATAGTGGTCCCCGCTCCGGAGGACCACGTCGCCTCCCAGGGGATCGGCCGGGCGGGGCGCCACCATGACCGCTTCGATCGGTCCCACGCCCCCGGCGGACGCGGCCGCCCGAACGCGGCCGGTCGCGCCCAGGTCGCCCGCGACCATGAGCAGGGTGTAGGCCAGGGCGAGCCCCCCGGCCAGGCGCACCGGCCGTCCCGGTTCCGGAGCCCGGCCCCGGAGCGTCAGCGCCAGCACGCCGACCATCGCCCCGCCCCAGACGACCTTGGCCGTCAGCGGCACGGGGGCGGCGAGAACGACGGCCGAGGCGAGGGCCCAGAAGACCCACCAGGCCCATTCCCACCGCCATCCCCGGGGCGTCGCCCGGTGGAGCCCCGCTCCCAGGACCAGCCAGATCCAGGGATCGACGATGAAGAGGGCGTCGCCGTAGGTCCAGGCGTCGGAGAAGGGCACCAGCCACCGGAGACCGTAGGTGTTCATCCAGTCCAGCACCGGGTGGGTGAGGAGGCCGAGGACCGCGAGGACCAGGAGCGCGCCCGGACGGGCCGGGGCGGCGTCGGGGCGGCGCCGGCGACGCACCCACCGGTCCCAGCCCAGCATCACCCCGGCCACGGCGAACGGAAGGACCGCCATGGCCAGGAGTCCGTGTGTGATCCCGCGACGGAAGGCCAGCGCGGCGAAGGGTCCGTCCAGGTAGACGAGGATGTCCACATCCGGGGCGTTGGCCGCCAGCACCAGGGTGGGAGCGGCCAGGGCCGTCTTGCGGTCCAGACCGGCCCTGGCCAGGGCGGCTCCGGTGAAGGTGTGGGTCACGGGGTCCACCCTCTCGGACCTCCCGGGATCGTGTATGGTACGCCCAGAGACGAGCGCCGGACGAGAGCAGGGTAGCACCGGACCCCCGGCGAAGGAAGCGGCCGGGGGCGACCAGCGGAGAAGCGGCAGTCCCCTCCCGCCGGAGCACATTCACCACCCGGACCACCGGAGCACACCATGAACGAAAAGGTCAGAGACGCATTCAACGAGCAGATCGCCCGGGAGTTCCACGCCGCGTACCTCTACCTCTCCATGAGCGCCTGGTTCGAGACCAAGAGCCTGGACGGCTTCGCCTCGTGGATGCGGGCCCAGGCCTCCGAGGAGGTCGATCACGCCATGCGCCTCTTCGACCACCTGGCCGAGCGGGGCGCCCGGATCGAGCTCGGGGGAATCGACGCTCCCCCCACCGACTTCGGCTCCCCGGTCGATGCCTTCCGTGCGGCCCTGGACCATGAGAAGAAGGTCACCGAGTGGATCCACGAGCTCTACGACCTGGCCAGCGACGAGCACGATCATCCCGCCGAGCATGTCCTGGAGTGGTTCATCGACGAGCAGGTGGAGGAGGAAGACAGCATCGGGACCCTGGTCGATCAGCTCGAGATGGCCGGCGACAACCAGGCCGCCATCATGATGCTGGACCGTGAGCTGGGAACCCGGGGCGGCGGAGAGGAAGACGCGTAGCGTCACCGGCTCTATCGATCTCCCGGTATGGAAGCGAGGACCGAATGACCGAGCAGCCCTACGCACTCGAGGTCGACGAGCGCTGCACCCACGACCGGCCGCTGGACCACGCGACGGTCATGCGGGTGCCCTTCGGCAACGAGGTGAAGTGGCAGATCCGGATCTACTACGATTGCGACGAAGGATGCCACATGTCCGAGGTCCGGGAGACGAAGCCCACCCGGATCCTCCACACGGGCGGCCAGGAGGTCCAGATCCGGAAACCCTGAAGGGCTGGCCGGTCAGCCGCCCTCTTTCTCCGGCGCTCCGTCTCCGTCGTCCTCCGCCACCGGGAGGAGCAGCGTCACCCTGGTTCCCTGCCCCACCTCGGATTCGACCCGGACGTCGCCACCGCACTCCCGCGCCGTCTCGTGGACCAGGGCCAGGCCCAGGCCCGAGCCCGCCCCGGGTCCCCGGGTCGTGAAGAAGGGCTCGAAGAGAGACGCCCGGTCCTCCTCCGGAATCCCCGACCCGTCGTCCTCCACCGCGACGGTCACGTAGTGCCCCGCCGACAGGCCGGCGGTCCGACCCGGGCCCGGATGCTCTTCGACGCCGGCCCGGATCGTGATGCTTCCTCCGCCCGAGAGGGCGTCCCGGGCGTTCGTCACCAGGTTCACCACGGCCTCCCGCAAGTGCTCCCG
This sequence comes from uncultured Gemmatimonadaceae bacterium, assembly GCA_964567985.1. GTDB lineage: Bacteria > Gemmatimonadota > Gemmatimonadetes > Longimicrobiales > Gaopeijiaceae > CAZMPV01. The sequence continues at coordinate 4,331 of CAZMPV010000155.1, read as the reverse complement.
GTCCGCCCAGGCCGCCGGCAGATCCGACGCCGCCTCCATGCCGTACTCGATATCCGCCGGGAGGAACGACCGGATCCGGGGCTCGAGGGACCGCAGGAGCGAGCCCACGCGGACCGCTCGGAGCTCCACGGCTCCCTGTCCTCCGAAGTGAAGGAGCTTCCGGGTCAGCTCGGCCCCGTGCGTCGCGGCCTGGGCGGCCTCGGCCAGGCTCTCTGCCGCGGCGTGATCCGGGCCGACGTCGCTCCGGGCCAGGTCCAGGTTGCCCAGGACCGTCGTCAGCAGGTTGTTGAAGTCGTGAGCCACCCCGGCGGCGAGCCGCCCGACCGCCTGCATCTTCTGGGCGTCCCGGAGGCGCTCCTCGAGCCACTTCCTCCGGGTGACGTCGGTCCAGGAGCCCACCAGCTCGAGGTCGGGGAAGTCCCGCGACACGTTCCGGAGCTCGGCGTGGATCCACCGGTACTCACCGGCGGCATCGGTGAAGCGGTACTCGAGGTTCACGGAGTCCCGGCTCAGCACTTCCCGACGACCCCGTCGGATCCGCTCCCGATCGTCGGGGTGGATCCCCTCCACCCACCACTCGGGCCGCTCGATCTCGTTCAGCTCGAAGCCGAGGATCCGCTCCGCGTTGGGACAGACCCAGTGGGGACGGAGATCGCCCCCGTCGTCCATCCGGGCCGCGAAGAGCACGACCGGCGCCTCCTCGACGATCCGGGAC
>CAZMPV010000155.1:0-3516 GCA_964567985.1 uncultured Gemmatimonadaceae bacterium | reverse complement strand
CCCCGGACGTACCATCCCGTCTTGAAGTCGTAGCCCGCGTCGGCGAAGGCGGGCCCCCCCGAGGCCACGAAGCCGACCAGGAGCGCCGCGGCGGCCGGCGGAAACCCCATCGCCATTCCCACGAGGAGGAAAACCAGGGCGGTGGCGAAGGCCGGAAACCACCCCGCCTGCATGGCCGAGAGGCCGACGATGAACTCGGCGGCCACGCACGCCCCGGCGGCGAAGAGGATCCAGAGGACGAGCTGACCCGCTCCCATCCCGCTCCAGAGCCCGCCGAGCCCGGCCAGGACCGCCGCGGCGACGACGTAGAGGAGCGTTCCCCGGACGATCCCCTTCCGGGCGTCGGACTCGTCCCGGGTCCGAGGAACGTCGTCCGCCCGGTCCTCACCGCTCTCCGGGTCCGAACGGCCTCCCCGCTCGTCATCTCCTCGCCCCTGAGCCGCGGCGACCGCCTGCCCCAGGGCCACCAGGCCTGCACCGATCATCATCCCGTGGGGGATCAGCGCCGCGTCGAAGTCGATGCCGGCCAGAGAGCTCCCGTAGCCCCGGACCAGGAGCCCGACGCCGAACATCCCCAGGGCCCAGACGTTGCCGAGGAAGGCCAGGCCCAGGGCGGCCATCGGCAGGCTCGCGACCCCCACCATCGCCGGAAGGGCGCCGAAGAGGCCCGACGAGCCCGCCGCACCCGCCGCGGCTCCCACGCCCAGGAGCCCCGCCCGACGCCCGCCCCGGTCCGCCGCCAGGATCGCCTCGGCCGACGCCACGCCGATGGGCCAGGGACCGTCGCCGGGGAAGATCCGGCTGTCGAAGAGCCAGTAGAGCATGGCCAGGTCGATGAACATGCCGGCCGCGGCGCCGACGAGCATGGGCACGACCAGGTCGGGCCGGCCCAGGATCACGGGCACGCCCAGGGGCACCAGGAGGGAGTTGGCGGCGCCGAAGGTGGCGCTGGAGATCGTCGTCTGGACCAGGTTCTGGCGGTGGACCGATCGGAAGCGCCGGAACGTCGCCAGGGGGACCCGGGACATGACGATCGCCACCATGACCCCGACGATCGACGTGTTCGGCGTGACGCCCAGGGTGGTGATGATCTGCATGCCGATGACGGCGCCCCCGACCGCGAGGACCAGCGATCCCACGAGAAGAACCGGTTCGGTGAAGGACGGGTGGGCCTCGGAACCGGCCCCCGCCGGGCCGTCGGCGAGGCCCGAGTCGTCGGCGCCTCCGGGTGAGGCCTCGGGCTGGGGAGCGTCCTCGTCGAGCATGGTTTCTAGCGCGGGATGCTGGAAAGAGGGCGGCAAGAACTTAGGTTTGAGGCCCGAGACGAGCCACCGCGAACCGGAGCACCCCCATGTGGACCCTGGACGAGGACGGACTGCGATCCGTGGCGGTCGGCGCGGGCATCCTCGGCACCGGCGGCGGGGGCAATCCCCGGATCGGCATGCTCCGGGCCCGGGAGATGGTGCGCCGGCACGGCCCGGTGGAGGTGCTCTCGCCCGGGGAGCTCGACGAGGACGACCAGGTCGTCTGCGTCGGGGGGATGGGCGCGCCCACCGTGGGCATCGAGAAGGTCCGGGGCACCGAGTCCCACCGGGCACTCCGGGCCATGGAGGCCGAAGCCGGCGTCCGGGCCACCGCCGTCATCTCCGGAGAGATCGGGGGCAGCAACTCCCTGGAGCCGGTCGTCGCCGCCGCCCCGGCGGGCCTGCCCCTGGTGGACGCCGACGGCATGGGCCGCGCCTTCCCGGAGCTCCAGATGACGACCTACTTCATCTACGGGATCTCCCCGGCGCCGTCGGTCCTCTGTGACGAGAAGGGGAACACCGTCGTCTTCCGGGAAGCCGTCGACGCGCCGTGGCTGGAGCGGATGGCCCGGGCGGTCACCGTGGCCATGGGCTGCGTGCCGGTCTTCGCCTTCGCCCCCATGTCCGCCGCCGATGTCCGGCGGACGGCCATCCCGGGCACCCTGACCCTGGCCCGGGATCTGGGCGAAGCCGTGCTCCGGGCCCGGGCCGAGAGCGCGGACCCGATCCGGGGGATCCTCGACACGGTGGACGGCACCGTCCTCTTCCGGGGCAAGATCGTGGACGTGGAGCGCCGCACCACCGAGGGCTTCACCCGGGGAACGGTGCGCCTCGAAGGCATCCAGGGCGACGCCGGACGAGAGATGGAGATCGACTTCCAGAACGAGAACCTGGTGGCCCGGGCCGACGGCCGGGTCGTCTTCACCGTTCCGGACCTGATCTGCATCGTCGACGCCGAGCGGGGCGAGCCGATCACCACCGAGCTCCTCCGCTACGGATTCCGGGTCGCGGTCCTGGGCTTCCCGGCTCCCGAGCTCCTCCGGTCGGCCCGGGCCCTGGAGGTCGTGGGTCCCCGGGCCTTCGGCTACGACGTCGAATACCGGCCCTTCGAGCCCGCCGGCGAGGCCGGCCGGGAGGACGGGGTCGGGGAGGACGCTCCGTGATCCGGATCGGCGTGGACGTCGGGGGAACGAACACCGACGCCGCCCTGGTGGACGGGCGCGAGGTCCTCGCGACGGCGAAGATGCCGACCAGCGACGACGTGACCGGCGGGATCGTGGCCGCGGTCCGGGAGGTGCTGGGAGACGAGCCCGGAGACGGAAGTCCGTCGGCGGAAGAGGTGGGCGCCGTCATGATCGGAACGACCCACTTCGTGAACGCCCTCCTGGAGGGCCGGGGGCTCGCCACCACGGCCGTCCTCCGGCTCTGCGGGCCGGCCACCCGCCTTCTCCCACCCTTCTGCGACTGGCCGGAAGCGCTGGTCGAGGCGTGCGGGGGCGGCCGGAGCGCCTTCCTCCCGGGCGGCCACGAGTTCGACGGGCGGGAGATCGTGCCTCTGGACGAGGAGGCGCTCCTCGAGGCCGCCCGGGAGGCCCGGAGCAGCGGAGTGACTTCGGTGGCCGTGGCCGGCGTCTTCTCGCCGGTGGATCCGGACCACGAGGAGCGGGCCCGGGCGCTCCTGGAGCGGGAGCTACCGGAGCTCGACGTGACCCTCTCCCACGAGATCGGGCGGATCGGCCTCCTGGAGCGGGAGAGCGCCGCCGCCCTGAACGCGGCCCTGGCCGGGGTGGCGGAGCGGACGGTCCCCGCCATGCGCTCGGCCCTGAAGGAGCTGGGGCTGCGGGCGCCGCTCTTCTTCAGCCAGAACGACGGCACGCTCATGGACGCCGCCACGGTGGCCCGCTTCCCGGTCCTCGCCATCTCCTCCGGGCCCACCAACTCGATGCGGGGCGCGGCCCGCCTCTCGGACGTCCGGAACGGGATCGTCGTGGACGTCGGCGGGACGACGACCGACGTCGGCGTACTGGTGGACGGCTTTCCCCGCCCGGCGTCCACCGACGTGGAGCTGGCGGGCGTGCGAACCAACTTCCGCATGCCCGACCTCCTCTCCCTCGCCCTCGGCGGGGGCTCCCGGATCGAGACCGAGCCCCTCCGGATCGGCCCGGAGAGCGTCGGCGCACGGATCGGACGGGAGGCCCGGATCTTCGGCGGG
>CAZMPV010000154.1:5305-6855 GCA_964567985.1 uncultured Gemmatimonadaceae bacterium | reverse complement strand
CCCGTCGTGGTCCATGCCCATGGCGGCCATGGTGAGGAGAGGCCGCTCCCGCAGGTCGGGGACCGGGGCTTCCATCCCCTCCCGGGGCGCCAGGGTCCCCCGGGCGAAGCCGCCCCGGTCGGCCGACTCGGCGAAGATCGTGTACGCCGCCTCCTCCCGGGGCGTCACCACGACGTCGTAGCGCTCGGCCACCCCGATCCGGAACTCGTCGGTCTCAACGGGCTTGACGTGCTGCCCGCTGACCTGGACCACCTCCATGGGAAGCCCGGGCACCCGAACGTCGAAGGTGCTCATCGCCGACGCGTTGATGAACCGCAGCCGCACCCGCTCGCCCGGCTCGAAGAGGCCGGTCCAGTTGGCGTCGGGCGCCCGCCCGTTCATCAGGAAGGTGTAGAAGGTGCTCGTGACGTCGGCCAGGTCGGTGGGATTCATGCGCATCCGGCCCCAGCTCAGACGATCCCGGAGGGTCTCGCCGAGCCCGTCCCGGGCCGCATCGCGGAAGAAATCGAAGACCGTCCGCTGCTCGTAGTTGTGGTAGTCCGGCATCTTCTTCAGCCGGGCCAGGAGGCGATACGGGTCGTCGAAGGTCCAGTCCGAGAGGACGACGACATAATCGCGATCGTAGCGCACGGGCCCGTCGGCCGGGTCGATGACCAGGGGGCCGTAGTGGCCGAGCTGTTCCTGGAGCTTGGAGTGGCTGTGATACCAGTAGGTGCCGTACTGGCGGATCGGGAACCGGGCGGTGAAGGTCTCGCCGGGGCGCACCCCCGGGTAGTTCACGCCGGGGACGCCGTCCATCCCGTTGGGCACCAGCAGGCCGTGCCAGTGGACCGACGTGTCCTCGTCCAGCTCGTTCGTGACGTGGATGACGGCCTCGTCGCCCTCACGGAAGCGAAGGAGCGGGCCCGGCACGGTGCCGTTGATCGTCGTGGCCGTGGCCCGGCGGCCGTCGATCTCCACCGGTGTCTCGGCGATGGTCAGGTGGATCGGCCCGTCGCTTCCGTTCAGGACGCCGGGGATCGCCCGGAAGCGGGAATCCACGAAGGAGTGAAGATACCCGGGAAGGAGCCGCTCCATCCCGGCCAGCCCGCCCACCAGTCCCCCGTAGTGGAGGAAGCGCCTGCGTGAGATCGGATGCTCGGAGGAGGTAGGTGGCGCCATCGTGGTACCGGAGGGGAATGTCAGAGGGCCGGGAGCCCGGGCGGATCACCCTCGAGCGTCCGAGCTCCGAACGGTTCCGAAAATCTCACGAAATCGGAGGCGGGATTGAAGGCCGACCGAAGGCGTCAGCGCGAAGACCAGTGGATCGCTTCGATGCGCCAGCGGTCGCCGTGTCGAGCCAGCACCATGAGCTCGGCCCCCCGGGAGTCGATTTCCCGGTCCCGAAAGGTGCCCCTGGCCCGGCTGGAGCCGACCACCCACGCCACGTCACCACGAAGCGTGACCTCAAGCTCGCTCCGCTCCGGCTCCACCGCCCCGGCGAAGGCCATGTCCGCCGGGAGGTGGTGCTCCGTGTATTCGTCCAGCGTCTCGATCCCGCCGCTTTCCAG
>CAZMPV010000154.1:0-5205 GCA_964567985.1 uncultured Gemmatimonadaceae bacterium | reverse complement strand
CCGGCCGAAGGTGTCGGAGATCTCGCCCAGGCGCTCGCCCTTCGAGATCCGGTCGCCCAGGGCCACGTCCATGCGACAGATCCCGCTCCGAGGGGCCCGGATCCAGCGGGTCTTACGGGACTCGACCGCTCCCGCGACTCCCGGGACGCCCTCCCGGGCGTCCACCATCCCCAGGTGCGCCAGGATCCGGAAGACGCCTGCCACGCCGGTCTCGATCGCTTCCGGCGTGAAGCGGTGGGCCTCGCCCCCCTCGTAGACCAGGACACGGGCCCCCGCCTCGGTCGCCGTCTTCCGGAGCGAGCCGTCGGGCGGCTTGCCGTGGATGACCACCGGCGCCCCGAAGGCCAGCGCCGCAGCCCGGGTGGTCTCGTCGTCCAGGTTCGCCCGTACCTGGGGCAGGTTCTCCCGATCGCTGGAGCCGCAGTGGAAGTCGAGGCCGAAGTCGCAGCGCCGGACGATCTCCTCGCTGAAGAGGTGGGCGAGCTGGGCGGCCATGGAGCCCGTCGCCCGACCCGGGAAGGAGCGGTTCAGGTCCCGGCGGTCGGGCAGGTAGCGGGAGCCGGACATGAAGCCGAAGAGATTGACCACGGGCACGGCGACGACCGTCCCGGCGAGGGAACCGGAATCCAGCCGACGGAGGACCCGGCGGATGATCTCGACCCCGTCCAGCTCGTCGCCGTGGATCGCCCCGCTGAGCCAGAGGGCCGGCCCGGGCTCCGCTCCCCTGAGCACCTCGGCGTTCAGGTGGAGCCACTCGCCGGTGGTGAGCCGGGCCACCCGCATGCGGACCCCGGCCCGCTCGCCCGGGGGCACCGTGGTGTCGCCGATCTGAAAGCCCGCCGCCCGGCTACTCTTCGGCATCGGCTCCCGACTCGCCCGAGCTCCCGGACGCCGCACGCCGCGCCGGCGCCCCTTCAGGCGAGGCGTCGTCCACGTGGCTCTCGATGAACTCGACGATCTCCCCGGCCACGTCCACACCGGTGGCCCCCTCGATCCCCTCCAGGCCGGGCGAGGAGTTCACCTCCATGACCAGGGGCCCCCGGTCCGAGCGCAGCAGGTCCACGCCGGCCACGTCCAGCCCCAGGACCCGGGCGGCCCGGATCGCGGTGTTGCGCTCCTTGGTGGTGAGCTTCACGGCCTCGGCCGTGCCCCCCCGGTGGAGGTTCGAGCGGAACTCACCCGGGGCGGCCCTCCGCTCCATGGCGGCCACGACGCGCCCGCCCACGACCAGGGCCCGGATGTCCGAGCCGGCGGACTCCTTGATGAACTCCTGGACCAGGATGTTGGCGTCGAGCTGCTGAAACGCGCCGATGACCGACTGGGCGGCCTTGCGGGTCTCGGCCAGCACCACCCCCCGGCCCTGGGTCCCCTCCAGGAGCTTGATGATCAGCGGGGCCCCGCCCACCAGGTCGATGACCTCGTCGATGTCCTCGGCCGAGCGGGCGAAGCCGGTCACCGGCATCCCGAGCCCCTCCCGGCTCAGGAGCTGGAGGGAGCGGAGCTTGTCCCGTGAGCGGGCGATCGCCTGGGACTCGGCCACGGAGAAGACGCCCATGACCTCGAACTGCCGCACGACCGCCATCCCGTAGAAGGTCACCGAAGCGCCGATCCGGGGGATGATGGCGTCGAAGCGGAGCGCCTCGCCCTGGTGCATGACCTTGGCGCGCCGGGCGGTGATGTCCATGTAGCACCGGACCAGGTTCACCACCCGAACCGAGTGGCCCCGGTCCAGGGCGGCCTCCTTCAGGCGGCGGGTCGAGTAGAGAGAGCCCTTTCTCGAGAGGATGCCGATCTTCATCTGCATGACGCGTACCTCGGTGTCTGCGAGGGGATGGTCGGGGAGCCCGGGAGCCCGGTCACTTTCCGCCCAGGAAGGAGCGGCCGGGATCGACCACGAAGCGGCCCCGGACGGCCTGGCGTCCCAGGAGCATCCGGAAGCCCATGTCGTCCCGCCGCGTCAGGGTCAGCTCGATCGCCCACCGCTGGTCCATGAACGTCACCTCGGTCAGGATGACGGGTCGCAGCGTCTCGGCGCCGCTGGAGCTCTTCACGGAGCGCCGGTCCACCAGCTCCGCCGACGCGTTCACCGTCGTGCGGGCGTCGCGCTGGATCGGGTGCACCTTGAAGCGGACCATCGAGCGCTCGTCGTCCTCGTAGCGCTCGATGTCGTAGGCGTGGAGCGACGACGAGCGGGCCCCGGTGTCCACCTTCGCCTTGATGCGCTCTACGCCCAGCTCCGGCAGGGCGATCCACTCGCGCCACCCGATGACGGTGGACGGGCTCTTCTTCTTTCGGGCCATGGTGCTCCGTGGCGAGAGACCGGACGTGGGACGGACGGGGGCCGTCGATACTACGATACGACAAAGCCCCGGGGCGCGTCACCCGGCCCCCGCCCTCGCCGGCGATTTCGGAGTTCGTCGGCGAATCTCAGCGCACCCGCCGGCCGTCCTTCACCACCACGTCCACGTCGGAGAGCACGGTCATGTCGGTGAGTGGATCGCCCCGGACGGCGATGACGTCGGCCAACATCCCCGGGACCAGGGCCCCGAGCTCGTCCTCCACTCCCAGGAAACGGGCGGGCCAGATGGTGGCCGCCTGGATCACCTCCATGGGCGCCACGCCCAGCTCGACCCACTTCGCCATCTCCCGCCAGGTGGCGTCGTTGTGGAACATGGTTGGGATGCCGGCGTCGGTGCCGATCATGCGGATGACCCCGGTACGGCCGATCTGCCGAAACTTCTTCGGCAGCAGGGGAATGCGGCTGGGAAAGAGCGCGTAGTACGGCAGCCGGGGGATGTACTTCAGGGAGGCCCCGATCTCGTCGGCCATGGCCTCGGGCATGCCCTCCCGCCACGCCGGGTCGTCCAGCCGCTCCGGGAAAACCTCGCCCGTGTGCTGCATGACATAGAGCGGCGAGACGGTGGGTGTCCAGTAGAGATCCGCGTTCCGCTGGGCCAGGGCCTCCAGGACGTCGGCCGGGTAGCCCGGCGCGGTCCCCAGGCCGGTGTGCTCGAAGTTGTCCACCCCGTGCTCCAGCCCCACCCGGATCTCCTCGGCCCGGTGGGCGTGGGCCACCACGGGCAGGCCCTCCTCGTGGGCGGTCTCCACCACGGCGGCCACCTCGGCGTCGGTGAGCCGGTCCTGGTCGATGAGCTTGATCACGTCCACGCCGGCGTCGGCCAGGCGCCGAACCTTCTGACGGGCATCCTCCGGGCCGTCGAGCCCCCACCGGTAGTCGGACTGCCACGCCTCGTAGGGCGCCCGCTGGAGGAAGGGCCCGGAGATGAAGAGCCGGGGACCGGGGATTTGGCCGGAGTCGATCCTCCGGCGGACGTCGACCAGGGCCTCCAGGGGACCCCCCAGGTCCCGGGCCGAGGTGACGCCGGCCGAGAGGAGCTGTCGGGCGGCGATCGGCATGACCTCGTCGCCCTCCCGCCCGCCGTAGAGCTCGTCCCAGCGCTCGTAGTCGCCGTGGCCCAGGATCTGGAGGTGGACGTGCATGTCGAAGAGGCCCGGCAGCACCGTCATGCCCTCGGTGGAGATCACCTCCACACCGCCGGGCACCTCGACCTCGCTGCCGGGCCCCACGGCGACGATGCGATCTCCGGCGATCAGGACCACGCCGTCCTCGACGGCCGGGCCGCCGAAGCCGTCCAGGATCCGGCCGCCCACCAGGGCCAGGGTGGGCTCGGCGTCGGGAGAGGGTCGGGTCCGAGCGGCGTCCTGGGCGGCGAGCGGCGGTGGGCCCGCCGTCGTCAGCGCGAGGACCGCAGCGACCGCCGGGACCAGAGAGCGGAACCGGTGTGGGGCGGAAGAGGTCATGCCTGCAAGGTACGGGTCTCGGGGCCGCGGGACAGGGGACGCCGGGGTGCGACGCCCGCCGGCCCGTTCACCGTCGACTGGCGTCGCCGCCGGATCCCCCGTTTCTTGCGCATGACGTCGAGGTTCAATCGAACGGAAGATCCTCCCCATGAACCGCCCCTCCCGACCCGGTCGCTCTCTTCCTTCCCTTCCGCTCCTCGTGGCGGCCGCGCTCCTCGCGACCGCGGCCGCCGCGCTGGCTCCGGCCAGCGGCGCCCTGGACATCGGCGCCCAGGAGCTCGATCCCTACGACGTGGTGATCCTGAACGGCCGCGTCATGGATCCGGAGACGGGCCGGGACGAGACGGCGAACGTGGGCATCCGGGGCGAGCGCATCGCCGTCATCACCTCCGAGCCCATCGAGGGGCGCCGGACCATCGACGCCTCGGGCCATATCGTGGCCCCGGGCTTCGTGGACATCCTCTCCAGCATCGACGACGACCGGCACGACCACGCCAACAAGGTCGCCGACGGCGTGACCACGACGTTCGGCATGCACGGCGGCCCCCTGGACGTGGCGGGCTATGTCGCCCGTCAGCGGGCCGCACGACCGATCGTGAACTACGCCTCCACCGTGGACCACCGGGACGCCCGGGAAGCCGCCGGCGCCACGGATCGCTACGGACCGGCGACCGCGGAGCAGATCGAGGCGGCGGCGGAGCTGGCGCGACAGGCGATCCGGGACGGCGCGGTGGGCATCGGCTTCGGGCTCAACTACTCCCCCGGGGCCGAGTACGAGGAAGTCTACGCCATGTTCGAGGTGGCGGCCGAGGAGGGGGTGCCCGCCCACCTCCACGCCCGCTACAAGGGCGACGTCTTCCCCCTGACCATGAGCCTGGCGGCGATGGAAGTGGTCGCCATGGCGACGGCCACCGGTGCCCAGGCCCAGCTCGCCCACCTGATCTCCTCGACCGTGGGCTCGGCGCCGCTCTCCATCGCCCTGGCCGAGGGCGCCACCGAGCACGGCGTGGACGTGGGCTTCGACTTCCACGTCTGGACCCGGAACCAGACGAGCCTCCAGTCGGCCCTCTACGACGAGGGGTGGCAGGAGCGCTTCGGCGGCGCGGACTACTCGGACATCTACGTCTCCCGGACCCAGGAGCGGCTCGACAGCGCCCGCTTCCACGAGCTCAGGGCCGAGCCCGAGCCGATCTCGGTGCAGACCGAGTTCATCCCCGAAGAGGAGATCGTCATGGGGATCCGGAGCCCGATCGGGATCATCAGCTCCGACGGCGGCGGGCTGGTGAACGGCACGGGGCACCCCCGGAGCGTGGGCACCTTCGCCCGCTTCCTGGGCCGCTACGTCCGGGAGATGGGCGTCGTGGACTGGATGGAGGGCCTCAG
>CAZMPV010000153.1:0-6864 GCA_964567985.1 uncultured Gemmatimonadaceae bacterium | reverse complement strand
TCGGACCAGGTGTGGAGCCCGAAGATCGCCTCGGGTCGGGGGTTCTCCAGCACCCCCTCCTCGACCATGAGGCTCGCCCCGCCCTCCTCGCCCGGCGGGGGGCCCTCCTCGGCGGGCTGGAAGATGAACTTCACGGTGCCCGGCAGCTCGTCCTTCATCTCCGCCAGCACGGACGCCACACCGAGCTGGACCGCCGTGTGGACGTCGTGGCCGCAGGCGTGCATGACGCCGACGTCCTGGCCCAGGTAGGTCGTCGTCTTCTCCGAGGCGAAGGGGAGGTCGGTCTCCTCGGTCACAGGAAGGGCGTCCATGTCGGCCCGGACCGCCACGACCGGTCCCGGACGCCCGCCCCGGAGGATGCCCACCACGCCCGTGTGGGCCACGCCGGTCGTGACCTCGTCGAAGCCCAGGGACCGCAGGTGCTCGGCCACGAGGGCGGCCGTCTCGGTCTCACGATTTCCGAGCTCCGGGTTCCGGTGGATCGTGTGCCGCTTCTCGAGGATCTCGGCCCGGACCTCGGACACGATCCGGGCCACCTGCTCTCTCTGGGCCTCGGTGGCGGGCTGGGCTTCCAGGCCGACGGCGAAGATGAGCGAAAACGGCAGGGCCAGGAGCGCGAATGCGGCGCTTCGACGGAGGGTGCGTCTCATGGTGCGTCCAGAGGTTCGTGGGGATGCCGGGGATGTCGGGCCGACGACGTCCCGAGCGGCGGGCCGTCGCCGACCGCGTCGGGGTCGAGCCGGAAAGGTAGGGCTCCGACCGTCCGGGTCGCCAGGGGCCCGCGACGGCGCGGAACGGCGTTTGCAAAGTCTGAAAAGCGCGAGACGATCCCGGGCGATCTGGACGCGGACCCCATCGGGTAGAAGTGCCACGGCATGAAGGGCCTGATCGACGGGGCCCGGCTCACCGACCCGTCCCGAAGGGCAGCCGCTCCGGCATGTCGGCGACCACGTACGACATCACCGCCATCGCCGCCACGCCCTCGGCCACGTCCCGGGCGTCGAGCTTGTCGATCGTGTCGGCGTCGGTGTGGTGGTACCAGAAGTAGCGGCTCCCGTCGACCCGGAGCCCCATTCCCGGCACGCCCTCCCGCATGATCGGGCCGATGTCGGCCCCGCCGCCGCCCCGGGTGATCTCCCCGGCTTCGATCCCCTCCAGCAGGCCGCCCACCGCCCGCACCATCTCGAAGGCCCGGTCCGTGCCGGTGAAGCCGAAGCCCAGGGGGTCGAAGACGCCCGAATCGGACTCGATGGCCAGGACGTGGTCCTCCAGGGCGTCGGCATGGGCGTCCCGGTACGCTGTGCCCCCCCGGAGGCCGTTCTCCTCGTTGGTCCAGAGCACGACCCGCACGGTTCGCCGGGGCCTCAGGCCCAGCTCCTTCATGAGCCGGACGGCCTCCCAGGCGATCACGCACCCGCCCCCGTCGTCCATCGCCCCCTGACCCACGTCCCAGGAGTCGATGTGTCCGCCCATGACCACCACCTCCTCCGGGAGCTCCCGGCCCCGGAGCTCGGCCACCACGTTCCGGGAGGGCACGTCCGGGAGCGTCTTCGCCTCCATGCGCAGGTGGACCTCGAGGCGCTCGCCCCGATCGGCCATCCGGTGCAGCAGCATGGCGTCCTCGACGGTGATGGCCGCGTGGGGGATCTTCCGCACCCCGTCCTCGTAGCGCATCCCGCCGGTATGGGGCGTCTTCATCGAGTAGGGCCCGACGGAGCGGATCAGGCTCGCCACCGCCCCGGCCCGCGCGGCCGCCACCGCGCCCCCGGTCCGGTAGCGGACCGTTTCGCCGTAGCTCGTGAAGGGCACGTCGAAGAGGACGATCCGGCCCCGGGCCTCGTCGGCCCGCTCCTCGAGCTCCTCGAAGCTCCCCACCACGACGACCTCGGCCCGGACGCCCCCCGGGGGCGTACCGACCGAGCCGCCCAGGCCGAGCATGGGCAGCTCCTTGCGCCGGGGGCTCACCAGCTCCGCCGACTCCTCGCCCCGGACCCAGTGGGGCACCATCACCGGCTCTCCCCGGACGTTTTCCAGGCCGTCGGCCTCCATCTCCTCCAGGACCCAGTCGATCGCCCGCTCCAGGGAGACCGAGCCGCTGAAGCGGTGTCCGAAGCGATCCACCAGCTCGGTCAGGCGCTCGAAGGCGGCGCTGTCGGCCAGGGCGGCGTCGATGAGCCGCTCGGCGCCGTCCCGGGTCTCGTCCGGGATCTCGACGGCGTCCTGGGCGGCGAGGGGCGGAGCTGGAGAGGCCACGAGGGACGCCGCGGCGAGGAGGGCGGAGGCCGCTGCGGCGCGGAGGATCCGGCGTTCGGAACCCCCAGGACGGAAGAGCGACGCGAGGGAAGCGGACACCACTGGAACCTCCGGGTCTCGAGGCAGGGACGAACGACGTCCGACTCCGCAAGAATCGGCTCCCGGGGCCGGAAAGGCCAGGGCCGGCTCGGGACGTGTCGTCCTTGAATTCCCGGCCTCGCAAGCTAGCTTGAGACACAGCGCCACGGCTCCTTCCCGACCCCCGCTTCGCTGGAGGCAGAGTGATGGCTCAGACGATGTCGCCGTCCGACGGACGGCGTGGATCCCGGCCGGTCCAGTGTGCCACCTCGACGGGTCCGGGAAAGGCGCCCGTCGCCGCCCTCCTCGCCGGCGCGCTCGTCGCCCACTTCTTCGCCGCGCCCGTTCCCGCCGCCGCCCAGGAGCCCGCCCGGGCGGTCCTCGGCAGCGTCGACTTCCCGAACTCCGGGGCACCGGCGGCCCAGGATCCCTTCGTCCAGGGGGTCCTCCTGCTCCACTCCTTCGAGTACGACGACGCGGCCGCCGCCTTCCGGCGGGCCCAGGAGGCGGATCCGGGCTTCGCCCTGGCCTACTGGGGCGAGGCGATGACGTACAATCACCCGATCTGGATGGAGCAGGACCGCTCCGCCGCCCTCGACGCCCTGGCGCGGCTGGCGCCCAGCGCCGACGGGCGGCTCGCCGAGGCCCCGACCGAGCGGGAGAAGGACTGGCTCCGCTCGGTCCACGTCCTGTACGGCGTGGGGGAGGCCGCCCGGCGGATGGGCGTCGGGCCCGGGCCCGACGGGAGCCCGGCCCCCAAGGAGGCCCGGGACGATGCCTACCGGAGCTACATGGAGACCCTCGCCGAGCGCTATCCCGACGACCACGAGTTCCAGACCTTTCACGCCCTCTCGATCCTGGGCACCGCCCACGAGGGCCGCGACTTCCGGACGTACATGCGGGCCGCGGCCGTGGCCCAGCGGGTCTTCCGGGAGAACCCCGACCACCCGGGGGCGGCCCACTACCTGATCCACTCCGTGGACGACCCGATCCACGCGCCCCTGGGCCTGCCGGCGGCCCGTGCGTACTCGGAGATCGCCCCCGGGGCGGCCCACGCCCAGCACATGACGTCCCACATCTTCGTCGCCATGGGGATGTGGGACGACGTGGTGGCGGCCAACGAGGTCGCCCGCGACGTCCAGAACGCCGGCGAGCAGGAGGCGGGCCGGCCGGCCGTCCTCTGCGGCCACTACACTTACTGGCTCGAATACGGCTACCTCCAGCAGGGTCGGCACGAGGACGCGGCCACGGTGATGGAGAAGTGCCACGGCCAGATCGCGGACGGGATCCGCTCCCGGGGCCGGGTCGGCTACTTCGTGAACATGCGGGCCCGCTACGTCCTCGACACCGAGGAGTGGTCGGCCGTGGACCGCTGGCCGGTGGACGTCGACGCCGGCTCCGCCTTCGAAGCGGAAGACCGCTGGCTCCGGGGGATCGCGCTCGCCCGCCGGGGCCGGCCGGCCCCCGCCCGGGCGCACCTGGAGGGGATGGAGGCCGCCCTGGCCCGGATCGACGACGACCCCGAGCTGGAGATCATGGCCGACGAGCTCCGGGGCTGGATCGCCCTGGAGGAAGGCGACGCCGAGGAGGCCTTGAGCCTTCTCAGGGACGCCGCGGAGGCCGAATCCGCGCTCCCCTTCGAGTTCGGACCGCCGGCCATCCCCAAGCCGACCTGGGAGCTCCTGGGTGAGGCGCTCCTGGAGGTCGAGCGGCCCGGGGAGGCGGTGGACGCCTTCGAGCGGGCCCTCGAGCGGACGCCCCGGCGCACGGCTTCGCTGCTCGGTCTGGCCCGGGCCCGGGCCGACGCCGGCCTCGTGGCCGGAGCCGAGCGGGCGTACGAGGAGCTGGCCCGGATCTGGGATCACGCCGACCCGGGGATCGAGGCCGTGACGGAGGCCCGGCGGATGGCGGAGACGTCGAACCGGTAGCGGTCCGCGCGTCTCCCGGGGCGGAGGTCGTCGGTGGAACCGCCGGCGGCGCGGGGTCGTTGGGTAGGGCGGAGATCGAAGAGCCACGCCACCCCCTCCCGACAGGCGCCCATGTCCGGATCCATCGACCGCAGACGCTTTCTCGCCGCTGCCGCCGCCCTGCCCCTGGCCGCCGCCCGGGACCCGGGCGCCCTGGCGGGCTCGCTCCGGGCCGGGGGTGCCGGGCCCCGACCCGGCCCGGACGAGAACGGCCTCCCGCCCCACACCATCGGTCTCCAGACCTCGGGCGGGAACTTCCGCTTCGACCCGGTGGGCCTGAGGGTCGAGCCGGGGACGAACCTCCTCTGGCTCAACATGGGAGACTTTCACACCACGACCGCCTTCCACCCGGACAACGCCGGCCTCGTAGGTGGAGAGCTGCCGCTCCGGATTCCCGAGGCCGCCGAGCCCTGGCACTCGGGCATGCTGGGCCTCACGGCGGGCACCCAGTTCGAGACGCTCCTGGAGGTCGAGGGCGTCTACGACTACTTCTGCCAGCCCCACTACGGCTTCGGGATGGTCGGCCGGGTCGTGGTGGGCGCCCCCGCCGACGGACCGGGGAGCCGGCCCCTGGACGGGCTTCCCGACGCGGTCAGGGGAAAGATGCCCGCCCTGGAGCGGATCATGGGGGACGCCGGCCGCTCCTTCGAGTGGGCCGCCCGGCTGAACGGCGTCCTCTATCTCCTGGCCAACGACCGGCCCGCCGGAGAGCCCGCCAGGGCCGCCGCCCGGGGCATCCGGGACGACGAGGCCCTGGCCCGGCACCTCGGATCGGACGCGGCGGCCAGGGTGGCCGAGAAGGCAGCCGCCTTCGCGAGCTCCGTCGAGGCGGGAGACGGCTACGAGTCCCTGGCCGCCGAGGCCAACGGCATCAAGTCGCTCCTCCGGACCTGAGGCTCGGGAACCTTCTTCCGGGCGCACCTCTTCGGACCGATGAAGGGGGGGACGCGCCCCCCACTGGAACGAATGTCCGGACCCGCTACAGGAGGACGACGACGATGAAGAAGAAGACCGCTGCCAACCCGGGCCTTCGGACGATCGGGGCGCTCGGTGTGGGCCTGCTCCTGGCCGCCGGAGCCGCCTTCGTGCCCGCCGAGCCCCCGGCCGACGATGGGCCGGCCGCCGACGCGGCCGAAACCGCCGCGACCACGACCGCCGTCGAGAAGGGCACCTGGCGCATCCGTGCCACCGGCGCCCGCATCATCGGCGGCTACGGCAACAACTTCGCCTACAACGGGCAGAACGTCCGGCCCCTGGAAGGCCACGCCGAAGCCACGGTGAACACCGCCGACGGCACGGGCCAGGTGGTCGTGGAGGTGCGCACCACCGACGAGTCGGGCCCGATCCGCTTCTCGGCGGACCAGAGCTTCGAGGGCACGATCCGGATCGTCCAGCGGCTCAACACGAGCCAGATGGACGCCGCCCGCCTCGCCCAGGAGGTGTGGCTCCACGGCGACACCGGGAACGAGGCCCCGGTCATGCCGAAGCTCTTCAACTACTTCGCCACCTGGGGGCCCGGCTCGATCTCGGTGAACGGCAACGAGGCCGTGCCGATGATCGGCAGCCACACGATGTTCAGCGAGCAGGCCCGGGGAGAGAACGGCCGGATCGCCAAGAACGGCGAGCCGTACTCGCCCATGAAGCAGGACAAGACGGGCTACACGAACCCGGGCGAGACCGAGTTCCACGTGGTAGCCCACACCACGGAGCCGGACCAGAACAACTTCCCGCCCCACACGGCGTGGATCCACCTCCACTTCTCCGACGTGGAGGTCCTGGAGAAGCCCGACGGAGTGAGCATTCCCTACACCGCCGACGGGCAGTGAGCTCGACGCCTCACTGACCCGACGCGGGAAAGAAGAGGCCCGGGCCATCGTGCCCGGGCCTTTTCCATATCCGGGAGGTAGCGGACGAGCCGTCGCTACCGACCCGCCCCGACCACGGGAAGTGGCACCCCCCGCTGCGACCCACGGAAGGAGTCCCAGTCGGGCACCCGGCGGCGGAAGTAGGCGTCCACCTCCTCGGCCTCTCCCTCCTCGACCATCCGCTCGTACCGGGCCGGCACGTGGGTGCAGAAGGGCTCGGCCTCCAGGGGATCGCCGGTGAGGGCGTAGGCCCGGGCCCGGCTCCCGCCGCAGACCGTCCGGTACTCGCAGACGCCGCACTTGCCCTTGAAGCGGTCCGGATCCCTCAGCGCCCGAAAGAGCTCGTGGTTCCGGTAGACGTCCACGATGTCGTCGTCCCGGACGTTGCCGGCGCTCTTCGGGAGGAAGCCCGACGGGTAGATCTCGCCCGTGTGGCTCACGAAGACGAAGCCGTTGCCGTCGTTGACGCCCTTGGCCCGCCCCACGCCGTCCGGGAGGCTGAAGCCGACGCCGCCGGTCAGCGTGTCGGGAGCTTCGTCCCGGTCGCCGGCCCGGCGCTCCGCCACCTGGCGCTGGAGGACCACCCGGCGGTACTGGGG
This sequence comes from uncultured Gemmatimonadaceae bacterium, assembly GCA_964567985.1. Lineage (GTDB taxonomy): Bacteria > Gemmatimonadota > Gemmatimonadetes > Longimicrobiales > Gaopeijiaceae > CAZMPV01. The sequence goes on along the minus strand of CAZMPV010000153.1, from coordinate 102 downwards.
TGCGGCGGTGCTCTTGATGTCGAAGGGCGCCGTCTTCGAGAGGTCGTACATCCGGTGGAAGACCTCCTCGAAGGCCTCGGGGCTCGCCACGTCCCGGGGACG
>CAZMPV010000152.1:2152-6870 GCA_964567985.1 uncultured Gemmatimonadaceae bacterium | reverse complement strand
CCCGCCTGGACACCCTCGGGCTTCCGGTCAATCTCTGGTGGACCCGGGACGGCCTGTCTCATCCGACGGATCTCGGACTCCAAGAAGAAATTCTCCGAGCTCTCCTGGAGAGGAATGACGTCGACGACGAGAGACTCGTGTCCGGCCTCCTTCGCAACCTCGTCGAGCGTGGCATGCTGGAAGAGGCCACCGCAGCAGCGAGGGAATTGCCCGATGCACGGCGGCAGCTCGACCTGGAGCTGGCCCGTGCGCTGAGCCTCGGATATCCGGCGGTGGATTCGCTTCTCGGAAACCGGTTGAATGCCGAGGCCCTTCCGTCCGACGTCCCCCTGGCCCGGCTCCGCTGGGCGGTGGTCGCGGCCCTGTCCCGGGGTCGGGAAGACGGGCTCGAAGAGTTCTCGACCCGGGCCGAGTCCGCTACCCGACGATCCGTCGAGGACTGGGCGCGGGATCCGGAGTCGCTCGCGACGCTCTACCGGACCGAGCTCGACGCGTATCGGGCGTGGAAAGAGGGGCAGCCCCGGAGGGCCGAGCGGATCTGGTCCGCCTCCAAGCCGACCCTCTGGGCGGTCGGGGCCCTGTGGCGCGGGGATCTCTACCGGGAGCTCGGACGGCTCGAACGAGCGGAGGAGTGGTACGTCGCGGCATGGATGCACCCGCTGGCCCATCAGCGCCTGGGTCACGTCTACGAGGAGATGGGTCGGACGGAGGAGGCGAGCGCGGCGTACCGTCGCTTCATCGCCGCCTGGGAGGACGCCGACGAGCCTTTCCAGGACCGGGTCGATCGAGCCCGGGAACGAGTGGAGGCGCTCGACGGGGAAGCCGGAGATGAGTGATCTCGTCACTCGCCTCCGCCAGTTCCTCGCCGAGCTCAGGCGGCGGAAGGTCTACCGCACGGCCATCGTCTACGGGGTGGTCGCCTTCGGAGTCTGGCAGGTGGCGGACATCGCCTTTCCCGCCCTGGGGCTTCCCGACTGGAGCCTGACGTTCGTGGTCGCGGTCGGCATCCTCGGCTTCCCGATCGCCCTGGTTCTGGCGTGGGCATTTCAGGTCACGCCCGATGGGGTGGAGCGGACGCGGGCTCCGGAATCGTCCGACCCGTCGCCGACTGGTCTGTCCGTGGGCGGTCTGGTGGGGCTCGGACTGACGCTCGTGGCGGCAGGCGCCGCCGGTTGGTACCTGACCGCCGGAGTCGGCGACCCCGAGCCCCGGGCCGGGGATCGCTCGATCGCCGTGCTGCCCTTCGACGATCTGGGCCAGGAGGAGCCCGGGACCTTCGCCGAGGGGATGCACGGCGCGCTCCTGACCCGACTGTCCAACATCTCGGACCTGAAGGTCATCTCCCGGACCTCCGTACAGCGGTACCGGGACACCGACAAGACGACCTCTGAGATCGCCGGGGAGCTGGGGGTGACGTGGATCCTGGAGGGAGAAGTTCAGGAGATGGGCGATCAGATCCAGGTGAACGCCCAGCTCATCGATCCCCGGACCGACACCCACGCCTGGGCCGAGAGCTACCGCCGGGACCTGACGGCCGCCGACCTCTTCGACCTCCAGAGCGAGATCACCAAGCGGATCGCCCGATCCCTCGAAGCCCGCATCACGGCCCGGGAGCGGGCCCGGGTGGAGCGCGCGCCGACGGAGGACCTGGCGGCGTACCGGCTCTACGTGCAGGGACGGCGCCTGCTCGACCAGAGGACCGAGGAAGAGATCTACCGCGCCGCGGACCACTTCCGCCGGGCCATCGAGGAGGACTCCACCTACGCCCCGGCCTGGGCCGGGCTCGCCGACGCCCGGACCATCCAGTGGTGGTACGGCTTCACCGTCGCCGACAGCGTGGTTCCCCGGGCCCGGGAAGCGGCCCGACGGGCGCTCGAGCTGGACCCGGAGCTGGCCGAGGCCCACGCGTCCATGGGCGCGCTCCACGTCTACCGGAAGGACGGCCCGGCCATGCTCCGGGACTTCGAGCGGGCGGCGGAGCTCAAGCCGAGCTACGCCCAGGGGCGCCTCTGGCTGGGATTCTTCCGCATGGTGCTGGGTCGGGTGGAGGAGGGGCTTCCCGAGGTCGTGAGGGCCGCGGAGCTCGACCCGCTCTCTCCGGTGATCCGGGCGGATCTGGCCCTGAGCTACGTCTTCGCCGACAGCCTGGAGAAGGCGCTGCGGGAGGCCCGCAGAGCCGAGGAGCTCCAGCCGGACTTCGCCTTCGGGATCCACGCGGTCGGTGTGGCGCTCTCGGATCTCGGTCGCCAGGAGGAGGCCATCGAGGCCTTCCGGAGGGCCCTGGAAGCGGACCCCAGCCCCGCGAATCTGCCACGGTTCCGCGCTCGCCGGGCCGTGGCCCACCTCCGGGCCGGAGACACGCTCCGGGCCCGGGAGATCCTCTCCGACATCGAGGGCGACTCGAGGGATCCGTTCTACGGGTCCCTCGTGCGCGCCAACATGGGCCAGCCGGACGCGGCGCTGCGCGGGCTCCGGCCCCGGGACTTTGCGTACCATCACGCATGGTTCTTCCGGAACAGCCCTCTCGTCGATCCGCTCCGCTCCCATCCCCGGTACGCGGAGCTGATCCGGGAGCTGAATGGGGTCTGGGGCCTGGAGCGCGACGGCAGCGTTCCCGACAGCGTGGATCACGAGGTGGCGCGGAGCCTGGGGCCTGAATCCGGACGGAAGTAGCGCCGGGCTCCGTCGAGGTGGCCTTCGGTCCGGCCTCCGATGAGTGACCCCCTTCGTCGTCCCTTTCCGACCGAGCGCGCGCAGAGTAGAGTGGTCTGACCATCCGACGGCTGAGACCGATCACCGCTACCGGGAGGCTCTTCGATGCCCAACGAGAACAAGGACGCGATCCGCCGACTTTTCCGGACGATCAACGAGGGCGACCTGGAGCGCCTCGCCGACCTGCTGTCCGACGACCTGGTCGAGCACGAGGAGTTCCCCGGCCTCGAGCCCACGAAGGAGGGCGTGCTCGAGTTCTTCGCCTACCTGCGGTCCGCCTTTCCGGACCTGACCATGACCGCCCACGACATGATCGCCGAGGACGACAAGGTCTTCGTCCGGGGGGCGATGACCGGCACCCACCGGGGCGAGTTCATGGAGATCCCCGGCACCGGCAACCGCATCGAGGTCCCCTTCGGGGACTTCTTCCGCCTCGAGGACGGAAAGATCGCCGAGCACTGGGGCGTCACCGACACCGGGGCCATGCTGCAGCAGCTCGGCGCGCTGGAAGGCTGAGCCTGGTCGTCTCCGGGCGCTGACGTCCCTGACGGGGCCCCCGGTCCCCGTCCCCCTTGACCTTGAAGTATACTCCAGGGTTTAAGATGAAGGTGTGGAAGCCGAAGCGAGGGGGGACGATGGCCGACGAGAACCGATTCTTCATCGGCGAGCTGGCGGAGCGGACCGGGGCCAGCCGCGAGACGATCCGCTATTACGAGCGGGAAGGCGTGCTGCCGAAGCCGGAGCGCAGCGAGAGCGGCTATCGCCTCTACGGTCCCGAGGACGTCGAGCGGCTCCGCTTCGTCGGGCAGGCTCAGGCGCTTGGGCTGAAGCTGGACGAGATCGGCGACGTCGTGGAGATCGTCGACGGGGGCGGGGAGCCGTGCGTCCACGTCCGCCGGGCCGTGGAGGAGCGCCTGGACGAGACCCGCGCCCGGATCCGGCAGCTGCGCTCCCTGGAGGGCCGGCTGGAACGGGCGCTGGAACGCGCCGAGGAGGGTGCGTCGGACGGCGGTGAGGCCTGCCGCTGTCGAATCATCGAGGGCACGGCCCGGAACGGAGACGGCCGGTCTGCGGGTGGCGAGACGGACGTCGCGAACCCCGCCGGCGCGGCTTCGAGGGCATGATCGCGAAATCTGAAGGGAGGAGAGGCATGAAGACGACGATCCGGATCGGTGGAATGCACTGTGGCGGTTGCGCCGACCGCATCAGGCGGGTGCTGGAGCGCGAGCCCGGCGTCCGGGAGGCCGAGGTCTCGCTGGAAGAGGAGCGCGCCCGGGTGACGCACGGGGAGCCGACGCTCGAGGTCGCCCGGATCGTCGAGCTCGTGGAGAGCGCGGGCTTCGAAGCGAGCGTCGACGAGGACGGCTCGTGACGCCCGGACGGAGGTGAGCTTGGCGCCGGAGCTCGGGAACCTCCTGCTCCTCGCGCTGGGCCTGGGCCTCTTCGGCTTCATCGAGCCGTGCACCGTGGCGTCCAGCCTGCTCTTCGTGAAATACCTCGAGGATCGTTCTCAGCGGGCGAAGGTACGGACGACCCTGATCTTCGCCGCCACCCGGGCGGTCTTCATCGGGGCTCTGGGCGGCCTCGCCGCTCTCCTGGGCTCCACCTTCCTGGACCTCCAGCGGGGGTTCTGGATCTTCCTGGGGGCCCTCTACGTGGCGCTCGGCGCCTTCTATCTCCTGGGCAGGCAGCGGATGCTCACGCGAACGCTGGGCCCCGTCCTCTCCCGGGCCGGAGAGTCGAGCGGCGCCGCCGGCCTCGGCCTCCTCTTCGGACTCAACATTCCGGCGTGCGCGGCTCCCCTCCTGGGTGCCCTCCTCGCCGCCACCCTCGGGGCCGGGGGTGTGATGCGAGGCGTGGCGAGCCTGGCGGTCTTCGGTCTGGCGCTCTCGCTGCCGCTGGTCGTGGTGGTCTTCTGGTCGCCGGGGCGTCGGGCGCTGGACCGGATCGCCGGGCTCAGCCGACGCATGCCCCTCTGGACGGGGGTCGTCTTCGTCGCCCTCGGC
>CAZMPV010000152.1:0-2052 GCA_964567985.1 uncultured Gemmatimonadaceae bacterium | reverse complement strand
GGGGGCATGAGCTGCTCCTTCTGCAGCGAGGCGATCCGGAAGGGCGTGGGTCGCCAGAAGGGGGTGAGCGAGGTCCACGTCTCGCTGGCCCACGAGGAGGCCCTGGTTCGCTTCCGGCCCGAGCAGACCGACGAGACGGAGGTCCGGGGCACGCTTCGGGCCCTCGGCTTCACGATCCGAGATCCGGACAAGGTGGAGCGATTCGAGGAGCAGCGGGCGGAGATGGCCCGGGAGGGGCGCAGGCTGGCGGTCGCAGGGGTGTTCTCGGGGCTCTCCTTCCTGGCCATGGCGGCCATGTGGCTGGACCTGTGGGCCCTCCGGGTGTGGCACGTCTGGGCGGCGCTCGCCGTGGCCAGCTTCGTCTTCTTCGGGGTCGGACGGCACATCATACGGATGGCGTGGGGAGCGGCCCGTCGGGGCATCACCAACCAGCACGTGCTCCTGACCGCAGGGGCCCTGGGCGGATACCTCGGCGGCCTCCTGGGCACCCCCCTCCCCGCGGCGGGGTGGTGGGGGCTGGAGGGTTTTCCCGCGGTGGACTTCTACGGGGTCGTGATCTTCCTCACCACCTATCATCTGCTGTCGGCCTATGTCTCTCTCCGGGTCCGGGCCCGGGCGTCGGAGTCGGTGCGCAGGCTCATGGAGCTTCAGCCGGCCACGGCCCGGGTCGTCCGGGACGCCCGTGAGGAGGAGGTGCCCGTCGAGGAAGTGGCCGAGGGGGACCGGGTGCGAGTGCGTCCCGGGGAGAGGGTGCCGGTGGACGGAGAGGTTCTGGAGGGCCGCGGCGCCGTGGACGAGTCGCTGGTCACCGGGGAGCCGATCCCCGCCGAGAAGGGTCCCGGGGACGAGGTGATCGGCGGCAGCGTGAACCAGACGGGAAGCTTCCTCCTCCGGGTGACCCGGGTGGGCGAGGCGAGCTTCCTCCGGCGGGTGGCCCGGCACGTCGAGGAGGCGAAGGCGCTCAAGCCCGGCATCGTGGCGCTCGTGGACCGTGTGCTCAAGTACTACGTGCCGGCCGTGCTCCTCGTCTCCCTGGGCGCCTTCCTCTTCTGGAGCGCGGCGTGGGGCGCGCTCGCAGGAGACCCGCTCTGGCTGCGGGCGGTGTACGCGGCTTCGTCCGTCCTGGTGATGGGCTATCCCTGCGCCCTGGGCATGGCCACTCCCCTGGCCCTGATCCGGGGTGGCGGGATGGCCGCGGAGCGGGGCATCCTCATGCGCTCCGGGGAGGCCTTCCAGGTGATGAAGGACGTGGAGATCGTGGTCCTGGACAAGACGGGCACGATCACCCGGGGCGAGCCTCGTCTGGTTCGCGTCGAGCCTCTGGGCGGATTCGAGCGGGAGGCCGTGCTTCGCCTGGCCGCGGGAGCGGAGAGCCTCTCGGAGCACCCCCTGGGTCGAGCCGTCGTGGAGGGCGCGGAGGAGGAGGGGATGGACGTTCCGGCGGCGGCCGACTTCGAGTCGATCACTGGGGGGGGGGTTCGGGCGTCCGTGGAGGGAGGGGCCGTGCGGGTGGGCAAGCCGGAGCTGCTCCGGGAATGTGGGGTGGCGGTCGAGCCGGCGGCGGACTTCGTCCGGTCCCAGGAGAAAGCCGGTCGGACGGTGGTGCTGGTGGCGGTCGACGGAGAGCTCGCCGGCGGGCTCTCGATTGCGGATCCGGTGAAGCCCGACGCCGCCGCCGCGATCGACGCGCTCGAGGCCCTCGGCCTCCGCACCGTCATCCTGACGGGCGACGCCGAGCGCACGGCCCGGGCCGTGGCCGACGAGGTGGGGATCCAGGAGGTCCGGGCCCGGGTGCTGCCCGAGGAGAAGGCGGAGAGGGTTCGCGAGCTCCAGTCCGGGGGGCGGCGGGTGGCCTTCATCGGCGATGGCATCAACGATGCGCCCGCGCTGACCCAGGCCGACGTCGGGATCGCCATCGGGGCCGGCACCGACATCGCCATCGAGTCCAGCGACATCATCCTCGTCGGGGAGCGGTTGGGCGCCGCCGTGGACGCCTACCACATCGGCCACGCCAGCTACCGGAAGACGGTCCAGAACCTCTGGCTCGCCTTC
>CAZMPV010000151.1:0-6917 GCA_964567985.1 uncultured Gemmatimonadaceae bacterium | reverse complement strand
GCCGAGTACACGATCCGGTTGTCGTCGTTGTCCTCGGCGATGAGGATGGTCTTCGTGTCGTCCGCCACGGCTCCGGTCATCGTTTACTTCTCCGCTGGATCTGATTTTCGGTGTGATGATGGGGGGCCGACCGGCCCGGGGCAAGGGATGGGTCCGAATCCTTCGCTACGTATGTCAGAGGCGCCTCACTCTCTAGGTGAAAGAGCCGTACAAACTCTGCTCAGCGTCCGCCTGCACGTGATGCAAGATACATGCCTCGGACACCTGCTCCCGGACGCGCCCGGCCGCCGTCCAGAGCCCGGATTCGGGTCCGACGGCGTGGTGCCGGACGGTGTGTCCGCGCACTGGCGGATATTCGGCACAAGTGTTGCATCTATACTACTACCCGTGAGCGCACGGGAGCGCGGTTCCCCTGTAGGGATCATAAATATGCTGGAAACGAAGGAGCAACAGATCCACGACAGCGCCGACCACCCCATCGCCGACGGAGCGGAGCCGACCTCTCTGACCCCCGCCCAGAAGGCGAGCATCCGCGTCCTGGTCGTCGACGACGAGGAATCCCTGTGCGAGAGCTGCGGAAATCTGCTCGAGCACATGGGCTACGACGTCACGCTGGAGACGCGGGGGGACGAGGCCCTGGAGAAGATCGAGCGCCGGGACTTCGACATCATCCTCGTGGACCTCTTCATGCGCCAGGTCTCCGGGATGGAGCTGCTCGAGGCCGCCCTGGAGGCGGATCCCGCCACCCTCGTGCTGGTCATCACGGGCAAGCCCAGCCTGGACACGAGCCTGGTGGCGCTCCAGAAGGGCGCCTGGGACTATCTGCCCAAGCCCTTCTCCGCCTCCCACATCGAGGTCCTGGTGGGACGCGCGGCCCACACGGTGATCGTGGGACGCGAGACAGATCGCCTCCGGGAGAAGCTCGAGGACGAGCACGGGCACTCGGACAAGATCACGCTCCTGGGCGTCTCGGCTCCCTTCCGGAAGGTCATCGACCTGGCCCGTAGGGTGGCGAAGACCGACGCGTCCGTATTTCTCAGCGGTGAGAGCGGCACGGGAAAGGAGCTGGTGGCCCAGTTCGTTCACCATCACAGCCGGCGAGGGAGTCGGAACATGGTCGCGGTCAACTGCGCGGCCCTCCCCGAAGCTCTCCTGGAGTCGGAGATGTTCGGCCACGTGGAAGGTGCGTTCACCGGGGCGATCCGTGACAAGCCGGGGCTGCTGGAAGAAGCGAGCGGCGGGACGCTCTTCCTGGACGAGCTTACCGAGATGCCCGGTCCGGTGCAGGCCAAGCTGCTCCGGGTCATCCAGGACGGGGTGGTCCGCCGCGTCGGCAGCACGGAGACCGACGCCGTGGTGAACGTCCGCTTCATCGCCGCCACGAACCGAGATCCAGAGAAGGCGATCGAGGAAGGGGATCTCCGGGAGGACCTCTACTATCGTCTCAGGGTCGTGCCGATCCGGATCCCACCACTCCGGGAGCGGCCCGAGGACATCCCGGTCCTGGCCCGGCACTTCCTGTCCCGGGCCTGGGAGAAGCACCGGAAGGACGAAGAGGATGCCCCCCGGCTCACCGACGCCGCCGTCCGCACGCTGCAGACGCGGTCGTGGCCGGGCAACGTGCGGGAGCTGGAGAACGTGATCGAGCACGCGGTCGTGCTCCTCGAGCCGGGATGCGACATCCTGCCCGGTGACATTCCCCGCTTCGACCAGAACGGCGAAGATTCCAACGTCGTCGAATCGGGGATCCGGTTTCTCTCCAGCGAGGTGATGGACCTGAAGTACCACCAGGCCCGGGACCGCCTCCTGGCACAGTTCGAGCGGCGGTACCTGGAGTGGGTCGTACAGGAAGCGGACGGCAACATGTCCGAAGCTGCCCGGATCGCTTCGGTCGACCGCACTACCCTGTACCGCCTCATGGACAAGCACGACCTGACCCGGGACAATCTCGAGTCCGACGAGCCCGACGAGGAGTAGCGTGCCGGGCCTACCAGCTCCGGACGTCCTCGCCCGCGAGCACCGCCGGCACGGTCTTGAAGATGATCCGCAGGTCCTCGATGGCCGAGCGACGCTGGAGGTATTCCAGATCGAAGTCCACCTTCGTCCTGACATCTTCGAGCGTCCGGTCATAGTGGTGGTTCACCTGAGCCCAGCCGGTGATGCCCGGCCGCACCCTCTGACGCAGCCGGTATCCGGGAACGTCCCGGGCCAGGCTCTGGAATATGTCCGGCTGCTCGGGGCGGGGGCCGACGACGTTCATGTCGCCGAGGAGGACGTTCACGAGCTGGGGTAGCTCGTCCAGGTGCAGAGCTCTCAGGACGCGCCCCACGGGCGTCACCCGGTCGTCGTCCTCACGAGCCCACACCTGCTCTTCGCCGGAATCGACGTACATCGTCCGGAACTTGTAGATGGTGAAGATCCGGCCACCCCGATCGTCGGTTCGCTGGTCCCCGGCTTCGGTGGTCGGAAGGGAGCCGGCGCCCCGGGCCCCCTTCCCATTTCCGTCGACCGACGAGGGGTCGTGTCCGTCGGTGGAGAAGGGGGTGATCAGATTGCCGGCGGTCGCCCGCTTCGAAGACCGGTCGTCCGCCGAGGCTTCCGAGCCACCGTTCCGCCGATCCACACCCACCCGCTTCTGGCTGTAAACGACGGAACCCGGGGAGGTGAGCTTGACCAGGAAGGCGATCAGAAGGCACAGCGGTGCCACCGTCACGAGGCCCACCAGGGCGATCAAGACGTTCGCGGCGCGACGGAGCGGCTCCCGGCGGTGCGCGGACTCGATCAGGCCCCAGGGATCCGGGAACGACTCCTGTCGGAGAACGTCGCGCCGGGTCTTGCCCGTGTGCGACGCGGAGCGCCGATGTTCGATCCACCTCGTGCCACTCACGCGGCGGGCCTTCGCTGAGCTTTCCATCGTCTGGAGCCGTCTCCAATCTCGGGTACTTCCACATTCTCCGACCCGACCGGGCTCGAGGATCAGCGACGACGTCCGCCACCGACCCCACGTCACCGGGGGCCGCTGGAGATATAGAAGTGCAAGCTCCGTTCTCCGGGGGGATCGACATACAGATTGTTGTCTAAGTCCTTATAGAATAGGGACTTACGAGATGTTTTCGTGCCGAAGACGCCCGGAAATCACGTGGCGGGTGGGCGACGGTGTGGGGGAGGCGATACAGGGAAGAAGCAACGAATGGAAGGTCGCAGCTAATCGCCCTCGTCCGCGTCGGTGACGGTGGGGAGGGTCAAGCTGAATCCGGTGTGAAGGCGTCCGTCCTCGAACTCGTGGTGTAGCTCGCTTCCGAGGGCGAGAACCAGGTGTCTCGCCATGTGGAGCCGGAGCCCCCCGACGGAGAACGAGTAGTCGTCGTCCACCGCCTCCCGCAGGATGCGAAAGGGGTCCTCGTCCTCGGGTTCTCCGTCGTCTCCGCCGGTGACCCGGATGCGGAAGGCGACGGTTTCCTCGCCGTCCCCTTCGTGGATCTCCACGGCGACCCGGGCTCCCGTGGCATGGAGCACGGCGTCCAGCACCAGGTTCAGGAGCGCGGTGTTCAGGGCACGGGGATGCCCTCGCCGGAGGTCGCCGGCCTGCAGTTCGAATGCGATCGAGCTGTTTCTCGCCGCGGCGACCGGCTCCAGGAGCTGCAGGACCGAATCGGTGAGCTCCTCGAGGGAGAACACCTCCGGCTTCCCGTCTCCGGGCTCCCGGGTGCGCCACGAGAGCTCCGTGATGTCGCTCAGCGATGAGGCGAGGGAGACAGCGGCGCCGTAGAGCACGTCCACCTGCTTCCGTTGTTTCTCGTTGAGCTCACCGTATATACCGTCCCGGAGCACCTCGGAGACGAAGAGGATGGAGGTGCAGGAGGAGCGGAGGCCGTGGGCGATCTCGGCGGCCACCTCCACACCGTCCGGCCCGGAGAGGGCGAGCCCGAAGCGCCGGGCCCAGTCCGCCTCCAGCTTCTTCCGGGTCTCCTCCAGGGAGCGCAGAAGCTCCAGAAGCGCCTCTTTCTCCGCGGGTTCCCGGTCCTCCCCGGCGAGGAGCTCCCGGCGGATCCCGTCCAGGAGGCGGAGCCGGAGAGCGGTGGCCGTTCCCCCGACGTCGGCGTCGGACCCCCGGCTCCGGACGACCTCGATCAGATCCACGACCTCCGCGAGCTGAGACCGTACGCCTTCGTCGTCCCCGCTCCTCTCCTGGCCTTCCGTCCACTCCGCTCTCACTCGACGGACCGCGGTTTGAAGGAGGTCGGACGACCCGGTCGCCTCTCCCTGGGGGTCGCCCCCGTTGTCACGTCTCTCCTCGTCGCGGCCTGTCGTGGAAACCGTGGCGGAGACGGGGGCGTTGTCCTTCATGGGTTTGACGTCGGTCATGGTCGCGCTTCCTCAGTCCCGATTCGATGCGATCGGCGCCCCCGGGGTGTAGTGGAACGCCACACCCGGATTCACGTCGATCGGTGCGCTGGCCCGGGAACGGAGCCTGAATCCGGCGGGCGGACCCCGGTTCTCGCGCTCGGATGACGGGTATTGCATGGGTGCAACCCCCGTGCCACGAGATTTCCCGGGCGTACGGCGGGGGATCCGGGTCCGGACCGGAGGGTCCGGCGGTTTACGGGCGGGGTGCTTTCCCCCGGACACGCTCCTACGCGAGGGTGGGAGCGGTGCTGTTCCTGGCGCCGCCGCTCGGGAGGAGAACGTCGTCGGCCTGGTCGGGGGTCAGGGGACGAGAGAAGTAGAACCCCTGACCCGTCGGACACGCCATGCTCCGGAGCCGGCGGAGCTGCTCCCGGTTTTCCACGCCCTCGGCGGTCACGGCGAGCTCGAGGTTGCGGGCGAGCGCCAGGATCGCTCGCACGATCTCCTCGTTCCGCTTCTTCCTTCCGGTCCCCCCGGCGAGACGGCGGATGAAGAGGCGGTCGATCTTGAGCATCTTCACCGGGAAGCGGTGCAGATACGCCAGGGAGGAGTACCCGGTGCCGAAGTCGTCCAGGGAGACGGAGACGCCCATCTCCCGGAGCTCGTGGAGGATGGACTCGACCCGGTCGGGCCGATCGATCAGGGTGTTCTCGGTGATCTCCACCCGGAGGGTGTCCGGGACGAGGTCGTGGTCCCGGAGCACCGTGCGGACCGTGGACACCAGCGCTTCGCTTCCGAACTCCCGGGCCGAGAGGTTCACGCTCAGGTTCAGTCGGCTGGCATCCTCGAGATGTTCCTGCCAGGACCGGAGCCGGCGGCCGGCCTCGTCCAGGACCCAGCGTCCGATGGGAATGATGAGGCCCGTCTCCTCGGCCAGGCCGAGGAACTCGGACGGCAGCAGGAGTCCGCGCTCCGGATGATTCCACCGCAGGAGGGCTTCGAAGCCCACGGTGCGGTTTTCGTCGAGGGAGACGATCGGCTGATAGTGGAGCTCGAACTCGTCGCCTTCCAGCGCGCGGTGCAGATCGGTCTCCATCCGGAGAACGGAGACCGCGTCTTCGTGCAGCGTCCGGTCGAAGAACTCGTAGCTTCCGCCCCCCTTCGCCTTCGCCCGGTACATGGCGGCGTCGGCATCCCGGAGCACGTCCTCCGGAAGGGTGTAGCCCGTGTCGCTCAGGGCGATGCCGATGCTGGCCGTCGTGTAGAGCTCCCGGCTTCCGATCGTGAAGGGCGCCGCCAGCTCCTCCTCGATCCGCCGGGCCACGGCGGTCACGTCGTCGACGGCCTCCACCCGATCGACGAGGATCACGAACTCGTCTCCGCCGAAGCGGGCCACCGTGTCTTCGGGACGCACCGTGCGCTCCAGTCTCCGGGCCAGGGACACCAGGAGCTGGTCGCCCCGGAGGTGCCCCAGGCTGTCGTTGACGACCTTGAAGCGGTCCAGGTCCATGAAGAGGACCGCGAAGCGCTCGTCGGAACGGCCTCGAGCCCGCTCCACGCTCCGCTCCAGCCGACGGGTGAAGAGGTCACGGTTCGGCAAGCCCGTCAGGGAGTCGTGGTCCGCCCGGCGGATCGCCTCCTCCGCCCGCCGCTCGTCCGTCACGTCCCGGAAGACGGCCGCCAGGTGGGTGACCCGGCCGTCCCGGGTCCGGACGGGCGAGATGTGGTACTGGAGCACGAACTCCGAGTCGTCTTTCCGATACGCGATGACCTCTCCGGTGACCGATGCGCCCTCCGAGAGGTCGCGGTCGCTCCTTTGTCGCACGATGTCGTCGGTCTTGGGACCGAAGAGGAAGCCGGTCCTGCGTCCCGTCGCTTCCTCCCGGCTGTAACCCGTGATCGCCGCGATGGCGGGATTCGTGTAGACGATCTCGGGCCCCTCCGGGTGGAGGATGTCGGGTGTCAGAATCAGGATGGCCTCGTCGAGGTGCGAGACGGCCGTCTCGAGGAGCCGGAGGTCGGTCTCCGCCTGCTTTCGTTCGAGCACGTGGGAGAGCTGGCTCCCCACTTCCTCCAGGACCTCCAGGAGCACGGGCTCGGCCTCCTGGTGAACGGGTGAGAAGAACTCGAAGACGTAGTGGAGGTCCCCGTTCGAGCCGATCGGTGCGGCGAACGCCGACCGCACGCCCACATTCCTTCCGATCTGCGAGCGGGCGATGCCGGGGTCCTCACGGATATCGGGCGTCCAGACCGGATGTCCCCGCTCGGCGGCGCGGCCGGCGAGACCCACGCCGAGTGGGAGCCGGGCGGCATCGGTGTGGTCCTGGAACGGCTGGAAGCGTTCCTCGTCCTGCGTGTACCAGATCGTCGTCGGGACCAGCTCCTCCGTCGTCTCGTCGAAGCGATAGGCGTGGGCGAGGGGCCAGCCGATCTCCTCGCAGAACTCCTCCAGGACGATTCGGATCACCTCGTCCACGCTCTCGGCTTCGTGGCCCGCCCAGACGACATCGTGGAGAAGCTCCACCATGCTGGTGTGCATGCGACGGGTCTCCTCCGCGTCCCGGTGCTCC
>CAZMPV010000150.1:0-6925 GCA_964567985.1 uncultured Gemmatimonadaceae bacterium | reverse complement strand
TGGGGCGTCTCCAGGAGAAGGGGCTGGTCTCGTCGCGGGAGGAGAAGCCGACCGACGGCCCCGGCCGGCCCCGCAAGTACTACGACCTGGAGCCCGCCGGCGCCCGGGCCCTCATGGAGGCGTACGAGACCATGCAGTCGATGGCCGAGGGGTTGATCCCGATGCTCGATGCGCTCGCGGACGGACGAAGCCCGGGGTAGAAGACGGGGTCTCATGAGCACGATCCGAGGGACCGCCGAGAAGTTCTTCGACGCATGTGAGACCGGGAAGGGCTGACGGGTGGAGCCGCCGAGCGTCCGGCGGGCCCCTCTACGCGGGATCCGGAGAGCCGCCTCCGCCGGCCCCCTCCTCTCCCACTTCCCGCAGAAATGCCCGGACGGCCTGCGCCACCGCCCGGCCCGCCGTCTTCCCGTCGAGGCCGAACTCGTCCCTGAGGACGAACCAGGTCTGGGCGCTGATGAGGTGCCGGCACACGGCGAAGACGGTGTCGGCCTTTTCCTCCGGGAGCCCGTCCAGGGTGTCGGAGAGGTACTCCCGGAAGATGGCGGTCCTGCCTTCGTGGAGTCGGGCCCGGAGGCGGCCCGACGACGAGGCGAGCACCATGGCCGTCGAGAGCGGCTCCAGTTCGTCGAATCGGGCGAACACCGCGGGCACCACCCCGAGAAGGTCCTCGGGGTCCGCCCCGGGGGGGACCTCGCACTCCTCCTCCGCATCCGGCCCCGAGTGCGGTGGGCTGATCCAGCGGCCGTCCCGTTCCGCCATCCGCTCCTGGACCCGCTCCGCCAGACCGTCCAGGAGGGCCTGACGGTTCGGAAAGTGGCGGTAGACGGTCCGGGCGGACACGCCCGCCTCGTCCGCAACTTCCTGGATCGAGAACTCGCCGACCCCCTTCTCGGCGATGACGTCGGCCAGCGAGTCGACGATCAGCTCGGCGGTCCGGGCGGCCTGGCGCTCCCGGAGCGGGCTGTGGTAGGAGCGTTCCGGGCTCTCACCCTCTTCGAGCCTCCCGTTCGCCTCCATCGGTCCCCTTCCTCCTGCTCGCTTGACAGTGAACAGACATTGATGTCAGTATTAGTGACACGACAGCATTGATACTGACATTAACCTGACGCCGGATGCCTGTACAGGGCGGACGGCGGCCAGCCGACGGGGAGAATGCCATGGGTGGACAGGAGACCGAGCCCCGCATCATCGAGCTCACCGACCCCCGGGCCGGCGATCGGACCCGATCCGGGGGGAAGGCCGCCACCCTCGCCCGTCTGATCGAGGCCGGCTTCCCGGTTCCGGACGGCGTGGTTCTCACGACGGCGGCCGTGCGGGAGATCCTGGAGTCGTGCGGGCACGAGATCCGGCAGGGCCGGGCCGAGCCCGACGCCCTTCCGGTCAGCGTTTCCGGTGCCCTCGACGACGCACACCGCTCGCTGGACGGGGGAGCCGTCGCGGTCCGCTCCTCGGCGGTGGCGGAGGACACCGACGAAGCCTCCTACGCGGGCCAGTACGAGAGCGTCCTGGACGTCCGTGGGAGGGAGGAGCTGGCCCGGGCCACGATCCAGTGCTGCGCCTCCGCTTTCTCCGAACGGGTGACCGCCTATCGGGGCACCTCGCCGGACGGGAGCGACGAGGTCGGGATGGCGGTCCTGATCCAGCGGATGGTCCCGGCCGACGCGGCCGGCGTCGCCTTCACCGCCGATCCGGTCACCGGCGACCGGGACCGGGTCCGGGTGAGCGCCGTCCGGGGCACGGGAGAGCGGCTGGTCGGGGGCGAGGCGGTCGCGGACGAGTGGGTGGTGACCCCCCAGGACATCCGATGCGAGGCGGAGCCGGAAGGGGCCGTCGACGCCGATCAGGTCCGAAAGGTCGCGGACCTCGCGCGCCGGGTCGAGGAGTGGGCCGAGGCTCCCCAGGACGTGGAGTGGGCGCTGGCCGACGGAGAGGTGCACCTGCTCCAGGCGCGTCCGATCACCGCTCTCCCCCGTCCTCCCGAGATCGAGGTCGAGGAAGGGGAGAGCTGGATGAAGGACACCACTCACTATCCGGAGCCGATGACGCCGCTGGGCGGCACCGTCTACCTGCCGGGCCTGGAGAAGGCGATCTGGACCATGGCGTCCGAGTTCGGGCTCTTCCTGGAGACCGTCGAGCAGCGGCTGATCGGATGGGAAGTGTACGGGAAGCCCGTTCCCGTGGGAGGGAAGTCCGGCCCGCCTCCTCCGTGGTGGGTCATGGGAATCCTGGTCAGGGTGATTCCCGCGCTCAGGCGGCGGGTCCGGACCGCCCGGGAGGTGGTTCGCTCGGGTACCCTGAAAGCCCTCCCCGATCGCTGGGAGGAGGAATGGAAGCCGGAGCTGGAGGCCGAGATCTCCGAGTTCCTCTCCACCGACCTCTCGGAGCTCGATGGACCGGCCCTGGAAATGCACCTCGAGCGGGTCATCTCCCTGTACGAGAAGGGCCAGAAGATCCACTTCCGGCTCTTCATCCCGTACGTGGTCGGGATCCACGAGCTGGCCTCGGTCTGTCGGGAGCTGCTGGGCTGGGAGGCCCCCGAGGTGATGGACCTCCTGGGCGGGCTCTCGGAGGCCTCGGCCGGAGCCACCCGGGCGCTGGACGCCCTCGCCGGGAAAGTGAGGGAGCTGCCCGAGGCGATCGACGTCCTGGAGACGGCGGGTGCCGACGTCCTCGAGCGGCTGGAGCGGGTCGATCCGGGCCTGGCCGAGGCGGCCCGCTCCTACCTGGAGCGCTACGGTCATCGGGTCATGGGATACGATCCGGGCCTGCCCACGCTCGCCGAGCAGCCGGCGCTCTTCGCCCGGCTCCTGGCCGAGCGGGTGGCGTCCGCCGACGGTGAAGCCGGGGACGACGTCGAAGAGAGCCGGCGAGAACAGGTCGTCCGGGCCCGGGAGGCTCTCTCCGATGAGGAGGAGCGGGCCCGTTTCGATCGGGCGCTGGAGCGAGCCGAGCGGATCTATCCGCTCCGGGACGAGAACCTCTTCCTCACCGACGCCGTCCCCAACGGCCTGATCCGTCGGGCGAGCCTGGAGATGGGACGGCGGATCGCCGGGAGGGGGATACTGGCCCGGCCGGGCGACGTCTCCTGGCTCGAGCTCGACGAGCTGCGGGAGGCGTTCCGGCAGGGAGACGGAGACGGCGCCGAGCTCCGGGACACGGTGGCCCGCCGGAAGGCGGAGCGGGCCTGGGTCGAAGCCCACCCCGGACCCGCCTACTACGGGGATCCGCCCCCGCCCCCACCGGACCTCCGGGCGGTGCCCGAGGAGGCGCGCCGGATCAACGAGGCGCTGCAGTGGTTCATGTCCCTGGAGTATCCGCTGATGGCGGCCGAGGGCGATGGGGCCGCCGAAGCGGGGGCGGCGGACCGGACCGACGAAGCCGCCGAGCCCCCGCTCGTCCGGGGGCTTTCCGGCGCGCCGGGGCGCTACACGGGCCCGGTGCGGGTGGTCCGGAGCGAGAAGGAGTTCGACCGGGTGCGGCCCGGAGACGTCCTGGTCTGTCGGGTCACGACGCCGACCTGGTCGGTGCTCTTCGGTCGGGTCGGCGCCGTGATCACCGACGGCGGCAGCCCCGTGGCCCACGCTGCCATCGTGGCCCGGGAGCACGGAATCCCCGCCGTGGTCGCCACGGAGCGGGGCACCGAGCTGCTGGACGACGGCCAGGTGGTGACGGTGGACGGCCGGGCGGGGGTGGTCCGGGAGGGGGCGAGCGTCTCGACGGGATGACGGGGCTGCCGAGGCCGCCGACTCAGAGCGGCGCCACGAGGCTTTCCACGTCCACCTCCAGGGGAGCCGCCCCGTCCGGAAACGCCCACCGGACAGAGTCCGCTTCCCGGGTCGGGCTCTCCGGATCGGTCCCGGTTTCCCACATCCAGACCGCCCCGTCCGCCGGATCCACCACCCAGTAGGCCGGCACGCCGAAGTCCAGGTACCGGCGGGGCTTCTTCACCCGGTCGATGGTCCCGGACGAGGGCGACAGCACCTCGACCACCAGGGCGGGCGGGACCTCGATGCCCCGGTCCGTGATGCCGGCTCGCCCCTCCGACGGCACCACCAGCAGGTCCGGCCGGAGGAACTGGCCGGTCTGGAAGAGCAGGTCCACGTCCTGGAACACCCAGCCCACCTCTCTGCCCTCGACGTACTCGAGGAGCTCGAAGAGAAGGCGCTGGATCACCTTCTGGTGGTGAGGCGAGGGCGCCGGGGTCACCAGCACCTCGCCGTCGAGCACCTCGTAGCGGTTGCCGTCGTCGGGGAGGCGGGCGTACTCGGAGTAGGTCCACTGACCGGGCGCGGCTTCGGTCGGGCGGCTCATGGGTGTCCTCGCCATGTCACGGGGAAGGTCGCCGCGAGCTCGGGGCGCCGGAATGGCCGAACGGGCCGGACGCTCGCTCGGGTTCCGACGGCCCGGCACCTTCGGATACCCCGCTTTCCCGGACAGGATCGCGGGGCCCGCGCCCGCTCCCTCCTCACTCCGCCCGCATCGTCCGCATCGGGTCGACCCGGGTGCTCCGGCGCGCCGGGATCCAGCTCGCCAGCCACGCCGTACCGACCAGCGCCGCGGCCACGGCGCCCAGCGTCAGGGGGTCCGCCGGGCTCACCTGGTAGAGGAAGCTCCGCACGACCCGGCTCAGGGCCAGGGCGCCGAGGAGCCCGGCCGCGGAGCCGACCACCACGGTGACCAGGGCCCCGCGCTGGACCAGCGACCGGACGTCCACCGGCCGGGCGCCCAGGGCGATCCGGATCCCCATCTCCCGCGTCCGTCGCGCCACCGAATACGAGACCACCCCGTAGATCCCCACCGCCGCCAGGAGGAGGGCGCTCAGCCCGAAGGCCGCGAGGATCAGCATCGTGAACCGCCGGTCGCCGACGGCGCTCAGCACGACCCCGTCCATGGGCCGCACGTCCACCGGCACGTCGGGGCTGGCCCGTCGGGCGGCCGTCCGGATCGGCGTGGCCAGCGCCCGGGGGTCGCCGGCGACATCGACGACGGCGTGGGCGGAGAGCATCCGCATCGGCCGCTGGACGTAGTGGAAGTAGTAGGTGGGGGCCACGTCCTCGGTGAGCGACCGGTGCCGGACGTCTCCCACGACGCCGATCACCCGGGCCCAGCGCACCTGGGGGTGGGAGGCCGGGCCGGCGCTGTCGGGGTCGGTGTAGTTGTCCATCCCGCCGCCCGTGATCCGCTTCCCGACCGGGTCCTCGCCGGGCCACGCCAGCTCCGCGAAGGACTCGCTGACGACGGCGACGTGCTCGGCGTCGGCGTGGTCCCGCTCGTCGAAGAGGCGGCCCCGGAGCAGGGGGATCTCCATCACCTCGAAGTAGCCGGCGCTCGCCGACTGGTACCGGCCGCTCACGAAGGGCCGGGGGCCGCCGTCCACGTGGATCTGGCCGTTGGAGATCCCCGCGCCCAGGGGCAGGTTGTCCACGATGCCCACGTCCCGGGCGCCGGGGACCCGTTCGAGCTCCCGGCGGAGCTCCTGGAAGTACGCCGCCTTCGACGCATCGTCCGGGAAGCGGGTCGCGGGGAGGCTGAGGTCCACGGCGACGACGCCCTGGGAATCGAAGCCCGGATCGACGCTCAGGACCTCGCCGAAGCTCCGGACCAGGAGCCCGGAGCCCACCAGGAGGACCACCGCCAGGGCCGCTTCGCCGCCCACGAGGAGACGCCAGACCCGGTCCTGGACGCGCCCGCTCGAGCCCCGCTGCCCGGCCCGGAGGGCCGATCCCGGATCCGAGCGGGAGGCCCGCAGGGCGGGGAAGAGGCCGAAGAGGACGGCCGTGACGACCGTGACGGCACCGGTGAAGGCCAGAACGCCGGGATCGAGCCCCACGCCTTCGAGGCGCGGGATCGTCCCCGGCGGGGCCAGGGCCGTCAGGGCCCGGATCACCGCCTGGGCCAGGAGGAGACCGGCCGCGGCGCCCGCGGCCGAGAGCGTCAAAGCCTCGGCGAAGAGCTGCCGGACCAGGCGACTCCGACCCGCTCCCAGGGAGGCCCGGACCGCGAGCTCCCGCTCCCGGCTCCGGGCCCGGGCCAGGAAGTTGCTGGCCAGATTCGAGCACGCCACCAGGAGCAGCAGCGCCGAAGCCCCCAGGAGGAGGTAGAGGGGCTGGCGGGCGCTTCCGGTCAGGGCGGCGTGGAGGCGGGTGAGCTCGGCGCCGGTTCCGGCGTACTCGCTGTCATTGCCGGCGTTGGCCCGGGCGATGATCGCGCTGAGCTCCCTCTGGGCCGCCGGGAGGGCGACGCCGTCGGCCAGCCGGCCGAGCCCCCGGTAGTTGTGGGCGGTCCGGCTGGTGGCGCCGTAGACCTGGAGCTCCGCCGGCAACCAGACGTCGGTGCCCAGGGGGAAGTCGAAGGAGGGCGGCATGACGCCCACGACCTCGAAGCTCAGGGACGAGGGGCCGGCCTCCAGGGTGATGCCCGAGAGGTCCTCCGGCGTGCCCAGCTCGTTCTGCCAGAAGCCGTGGCTCACCACGGCGACCGGCGCCACGCCCTCCCTGTGGTCCTCGGGCCGGAGCCCCCGGCCCCGGAGGGGCGAGACGCCGAGGACGTCGAAGAACTCCTCGCTGACCATCGCCCCGGTGCCCTGCACCGGCCGCTCGCCCCCCAGGATCGTCGTGGAGTAGGCGGCGTAGACCGCCAGGGACTCCAGCGTGCGGTTCTGCTCCCGCCAGTCCACGTAGTTGGGCCAGGCCACGGACATGGTGGAGAAGGCGTCGTTCCGCTCCATGACCCGGACGATCTCGTCCGAGTCCTCGTAGGGCAGGGGCCGGAGGAGGACGCCGTCCACCAGGCTGTATATGGCCGTGTTCGCCCCGATGCCCAGGGCCAGGGTGAGGACGGCGACGACCGTGAACGCCGGGCTGCGCGCGAGGGTGCGGATCGCGTACTTGAAGTCCTGGAGGATGCCGTCCAGAGGGCCCGC
>CAZMPV010000149.1:5405-6945 GCA_964567985.1 uncultured Gemmatimonadaceae bacterium | reverse complement strand
CTCGCCCTCCGGGCGGTTCGCTTCGGTCCCCTCGGACTCGTCCGCGCTGGAATCCGCCTCCTCCGGACGCTCCTCGTCCTCCCCGGGCCCGGAAGGGCCGGCTCCGCTCTGGGAAGAGGACTCGTCGGACATGGCTCCGTCTCCGGAAGGGGCGTCCTGGGCACCCGGAAGATGTCGGCGCCGGGAGGCGACATCAACCGACGACGCGGGCCCCGACTTGCCGGGCCGCCGAGCGCCCCGGCATCTTTCCGGCTCCCAATGGACTCGCTACGCCCATGACCGACCCCGAGACGAAGTCCTGGCGCCCCGTCGGCCGCGACGACGTCGTCTTCCGCAAGGTCGGCGAAGACTGGCTCCTCTTCGACCCCGAGAGCCAGGAGATCCACGTCCTCAACCTCCCCTCGGCCCTGGCCTGGACCCTCTGCACCGGCGAGCTGGACGTCGAGGGGATCCACAGCGAGATGGAGGAGGCGTACGGCGAGGACGTGCCTCCCGGACAGATCCGGGAGATCCTGGAGCGGTTCCGCGACGCGGGCCTCCTGGCCACGTGAGCTCCCGGGACGGGCTGATCGCATACCGGGTGGAGAGCGCCCGGGTCGACGCCCGGGTGGAGGAGCCCTCGCTCGTCGACGCGGCCCGGGCACTCTACCCCGACGCCCAGGTCGCCCCCGACCCCGACCGGGTCCGGGTGCGCCTCCTCCGTCACCCGGACGGGAGCTGGCGCGTGCGGGTCCCCGGCGGAGAGTGGACCGACGAGAGCCCCGCCGACGCCCTGGTCCACTTCGAGCTCTCGGTGACCGACCTCCTGGCCGCCGGGATCGAGGAGATGGCGATCCTCCACGGGGGCGCCGCCACCTCCCGGGAGGGCGCACTCCTCGTCACCGGGCCGGGAGGGAGCGGAAAGTCGAGCCTGACGGCGGCCCTGGGACGGCTGGGGATGCCCCTCTTCGGCGACGACGTCCTCCTCCTCGATCGAGCCACCGCCCGGCTCCGGCCGTTCCCCCGGCTCCTCCGGCTCCGTGGGCGGGTCCGGAAGGTGCTGGAGCTCCCGGATTCACCCCCGCCCCTGGACGAGCTCTGGCCGGAGATCGCCTTCCTCCACCCCCGAGACCTCGATACCCGCTGGGCCGGCCCGGCGCCGATCCGGGCGGTCCTCTATCCCCGACGGGACGACGGTGTCTCCGACCCGTCCCTCTCCCCACTGGGCGGCGGCGAGGGGATGCGCCGGCTCACCTCCCAGCTCTTGATGACCGAGGGTGCGGGCCCGGAGGACTTCGACCTCCTGGCCCGGGCCCTGGAGGGTGCCGAGCTCCTGGAGCTCCGCTTCGGCCGCAGCGACCGGGCGGCTACCCTCCTCCGGGAGCGATTCGGCGGAGCCCCCGACCCAGGCGCCTGAGCTCGTCGGCCTTCAGGAAGGCCGGGTAGGTGGCCAGCACCCCGAAGGCGAAGACGCCGATGTTCATGGTCAGGAAGATGCCGACGTGGAAGGCCACGCCCACCAGGAGGGCCGGCTTCCGGGTGCGGCGGCCGACCACGAGGA
>CAZMPV010000149.1:0-5305 GCA_964567985.1 uncultured Gemmatimonadaceae bacterium | reverse complement strand
GCCGACCACGAGGATCGGCCTGAGCCACGCCCACTCCGGGAGCCCGAAGCGGGTGAAGGCGGCGTTGTCCAGGGCGTAGACCATCGCCCGGCCGTCCCACCAGGTCTCGCCCTGGAGCTTCCAGAAGCCGGTGACGAAGTAGAGGAGCGCCACCTGGACCTGGATGGTCCGGAGCGTCCAGTGGGGGATGCGGGCCTCCTCCGGTCCCGACACCACCCTCCGCCGGTCCAGGCTCAGGGCCCGGTCCCTGGCCGGGACGACGGTGAAGGCCAGGGCCAGGTAGAGCCCGGTCAGCCGCAGCACCTCGTCGCCCCCGTTCAGGAAGGTGGGGTTCCGGTACTGGAACCAGATCAGGAGGACCCACGCCGCCCAGGCCGCCAGCCGGGTCCGCCAGCCCACCAGGAGCGCCACCAGGGCGGCCAGCAGCAGCGTGAAGAGGACGACGACCGCCTCCAGCGATCCGAGGAGCTCGGGCATGAGGAAGCGGCTCACGTACTCGGGGCCCCAGTGACGGGCCCCCACGATCGGAAACTCGCCGGCGTCGGAGTAGTAGCGCCGGAGAACGGGCGCGGTCTCGGCGCAAAAGAAGAGGCACGTCAGGGCGTGGGCGATCCGGACGACGCCCAGGGGCAGCCCCTCCACCTCCCGGAACCAGAAGCGGTTCCAGGCGCCGGAGAGAGCGTTCCAGCCGTCCCGGGCCAGCGCCCCGATCCGGCCGGTCACGGCTCCCTCGCCTCCGTCGGCGGGGCGTCCGCCCCCGCTCCGCCGGCTCCGGTGGCCCCCTCCTCGAAGCCCGGGCACGTAAAGCCTCCCAGGTCCTGACGAACGAGCTCGCCTCCCGACCCCTCGATCCAGGGAATCCGGGTGCGCTCCCAGACGGCGAAGAGCTCGATCCCGCCCGGGTCCACGTCCCGGGCCTCGGCCAGGCGCCGGCAGGTGGCCCGGGCGTAGAAGGGCCGGTAGAACTCGCCCCACCCCTCGTAGCCCATGTTGAAGACGACCCGGAAGCGCCGGTGGTCCCACCAGTGGGGCAGGGGCGCCTCCCGGGGCCCGCGGACCCGGAGGGTGTCGGGGATCCAGCGGGTCCCGTCGGGACCGACCACGATCGCGCCGGGGTCGGGCCGGGAGGCGGGCGTCACCCCGACCGAGTCGGCCGGGAAGTACGCCACGACCTCCAGCGAGCTGGCCCACTCCGCCGGGGACGGCGAGAAGAGGTACCAGTGCTGGCGGGTCGCGGTGAGGTTCAGGTACCGGGTCGCCACCGGCCATGCCCGGCGCACCACCGGCGGGACCACCGCGGCGACCGGTTCCCGGATCGGTTCGGGAAGGCCCGACAGGGACGCCGGGTCCCCCGGGGCCACGTAGGTGCCGATGGCCCCGAAGTGAAGGCAGAAGAAGAGCGTCAGGAGCAGACGCTCACGTCGGCTGTGGCGGGAAGACGTTTCCGGGTCTGCCATAGCCCGGCGGGGGCGTCAGTCGCCGCCGGCGGTCGGAGGCGGCTTCGCCCACGGCGGCGTGCCCGCCGAGCGACCCGGATCCCAAGGCTGATTCTGCTGCTGGTCCTGCACTCCCGGGTTGATGCGGAAGTTGCCCTGGGTCTGGGCCGCCGGGGTCGTGCCCCCGACGGCGGCGGCCTGCTGGGCGGCGCTCTGCTGAACCTGCTGGGCCTGCTTTCCCGCCCCCTTCTGGGCCCCGGCCTCCGACGGGCGCAGGGTCACCAGGGCCGGCGGCACGAAGGCGGCCGCCCGGGCGAGGCGCCTGAGGAACTCCCTGCGGGTCTCGTCGACGGATCGGGACATGGTATCTTCAAGATACCCCGCCGCTGGCCGGAGGATCAATGCGCATCGACCGCCCGGGGCCCGTCACTCCTCGCCCACTCCGTACTCGGCGGCCAGGGCGTCGCTCTCGTGGAGCCGGACCAGGACCAGGCGGGCGGGACCGGGAACGCCCCCCCGGAGCGTGTGGAAGAGGTGCCGGGCCAGGGCCTCGGTGCTGGGAATCTCCTCGCCGGGGCGAAAGGCCGGGATCGCCTCGGTCAGCTCCTGCTGATCCAGGGGCTCGACCACTTCGTCCCTGAGGAGGGCGTCCAGCTCTCCCAGGTCCACGACGAAGCCGGTCTCCGGGTCGATCGGCCCCCGCACGTGGACCTCCAGCCGGTAGTTGTGCCCGTGGGGGTTGGCGCTCGCCCCGAAGGCCTCCCGGTTCCGGGCCTCGCTCCACTCCGGCTTCCAGTACCGGTGCCCCGCGCTGAAGCGGACCGTCCGGACCAGCGTCGCCTCGTCCACGTCTCCTCCCCGTCGGGTGCCGGGCCGACCCCGGACGGGTCGGCTCCCGATCGCGCTCCAATATCCCGTCCCGACCCCGACCGCCACAACCGGCCCGTCCGCCTGTACGGGCCCGGCCGGCCCCGCTACAATCGGTGTCGGCATCCCCACCGCTTCCCCCCGACTCCACGCATGGCGCCGAGCCTCGATTCCCTCTTCCGTCCGGAGTCCGTCGCCGTGGTGGGCGCGAGCCGCTCTCCCGGCACCATCGGCTGGCAGATCGTGGACAACCTCCTCCGCCACGGCTACCGGGGGGTCGTCTATCCCGTGAACCCGAACGCCCGGGCCGTCCATTCGATTCCGGCGTATCCGTCGGTCTCGGCCATCCCCGGAGACGTGGAGATGGCCGTCGTCGTGGTTCCGAAGGAGCACGTGGTGGAGGTGGCCGCCGCGTGCGCCGAGAAGGGCGTGGAGGGGATGGTCGTCATCAGCGCGGGCTTCAGGGAGGTGGGCGGGGAAGGGGTCGAGCGGGAGCGCCGCCTCATGGAGATCGTCCGGGAGCACGGGATCCGGCTCGTGGGCCCCAACTGCATGGGCCTGCTGAACACCGACCCCGAAGTCTCGATGAACGCCACCTTCGCGCCCACGGCTCCCCCCACCGGGTCGATCTCCTTCATGAGCCAGTCCGGGGCCCTGGGCGTGACGATCCTCGACTACGCCGCCGAGTACGGCATCGGGATCCGGAACTTCGTCTCCGTGGGCAACAAGCCCGACGTCAGCGGGAACGACCTCCTGGAGTACTGGGAGGAGGACCCCGGCACCCGGGTCATCCTGATGTACCTGGAGAGCTTCGGGAACCCCCGACGCTTCACCCGGATCGCCCGGCGGGTCACGCGCCGGAAGCCGGTCTGCGTGGTGAAGTCGGGCCGGACGACGGCCGGGGCCCGGGCGGCCTCCTCCCACACGGGCGCCCTGGCCGGCATGGAGGACGCCACCGAGGCGCTCCTGGCCCAGTGCGGGGTGCTCCGGGCCGACACCATCGAGGAGCTCTTCGACCTGGCCATGGCCTTCGGCACCCTGCCGCTGCCCGAGGGAAACCGGGTCGCCATCGTCACGAACGCCGGCGGCCCCGGGATCATCATCGCCGACGCCTGCGAGTCCGGGGGGCTGGACGTGGTCGAGCTGAGCCCCGGGACCCGGGAGGCGCTCCGGGAGGTCTTCCCGGCCGAGGCGTCGGTCCGGAACCCGGTGGACATGATCGCCTCGGCCACCTCGGACAGCTACCGCCTGGCGCTGGACCGGGTCCTGGCCGACCCCCGGGTCGACGCCGTCATCGCCGCCTTCGTCCCGCCGCTGGGCGTGCTCCAGACCGACGTCGCCGACGCAATCGTCGAGGCCGCCCGGGCCCACGAGGAGACGCCGATCCTCGCCGTGCTCATGGGCCGGGAGGGGCTGCCCGAAGGAAGAGCCGACCTCCAGGAGGCCGGCGTGCCGGCGTATATCTTCCCCGAATCCGCCGCCCGGGCCCTGGCGGCGATGAACCGCTACCGCCGCTGGCTCGAGCGGCCGGTTCAGGAGCCCGCCACCTTCGAGGTGGACGCCGATCGGGTCCGGGACATCCTGGACGGCGTCCGGGACGAGGGGCGCCTCCAGCTCACCGAGCCCGAAGCCCTTTCGGTCCTGGACGCCTACGGCGTTCCGGTGGTCCCCCACAGCCTCGCGAGCACCCCGGACGAGGCCGTGGAGGCGGCGGAGCGCCTGGGCCTGCCGGTGGTCCTCAAGGGGGTCTCTCCCGACGTGGTCCACAAGAGCGACATCGGCGCCGTCCTCCTGGATCTGGAGACCGCGGACGACGTGGCGGAGGGATTTCGAACGGTCGAGGAGCGGGTGCGCGACGCCGGTCCGGACACCCGTTTCGACGGCGCGCTCGTGGCGTCCTACCTTCCGGAAGGGCGGGAGACGATCGTCGGAATGTCGATCCATCCCGGATTCGGTCCGGTACTCATGTTCGGGGTCGGGGGTATATACGTGGAGGCGCTCCGGGACGTCACCTTCCGGGTCCAGCCGGTCTCGGAGATCGACGCCCGGGAGATGATTCGCCAGATTCGTGCCTTCCCCCTCCTGGAGGGAGTCAGGGGGGAGGCTGGAGTCGACCTGGACCGCCTGGTGGAGGTGATCCAGCGCGTTTCCCAGCTCGTCGGCACGCACCACGAGATCGCCGAGCTCGAGATGAATCCGTTCCTGGCGCGACCGGACGGAGGCGCGGCTCTCGACGCCCGCCTCCGCCTCGTCGAAGAGGTCGGATCGAAGAAGAACATCCGTTTCTGACGCACCCATGGGCCGATACGACGACGTCGATCCCGCCGCGCTCCGCACCCATCTGGTGCGCCTGGCGCGTCTGATCCTGGAGCTCGACCGGGAAGGCTCCCTATTGCGCGAGGCTCCCCGGCTGCAGAAGGTTTTGGGAGACCTGAGGCAGCGTCTCTTCGCCTACGAGGTTCGAGGAACCGCCGATCTGGACGTCGCCGAGGCCGAGGAGCCGGACGCCGAGGCGGACCCGGAGGGCGAGAATCCCGACCCCCTGGTCGAAGAGTCGCTCAGAATCGTGCGGGAGGCCCTCGAGCGTAACGAGGAGCTCCGCGACGAACTCGATGGCGGACACTCGGAGGAGAACGAAGAAGACGAATGAGCTCTTCATCGACAGAGGGCCCCACCGCCGAGGAGGCGACGGAGCGCGGCGAAGCGCGCCGGGAGCTCTCCCAGCTCCTCCACGTCCACGAGCGCCTCATGGGGCACCTCCAGGAGATGCGCTCCGAGCTCGAGGCGCCGTCGACGAAGCGGATCCTCCGCCTGCTGCGGAAGGGGGAGGCGAAGGCGCCCGACGAGAGCTTCGGTCGGGTCACCGCCGCCGTCGAGGAGGCGGTCCGGACCCTCCAGGTCTTCGAGTCCGACATCAAGAAGAACCTGCTGGCCGGGAGCCCGGAAACGGTGGGGGACGATCTACCGGACCTGCCCCGGGGCCTGGCCCGCTTCCTGGCCGA
>CAZMPV010000148.1:5101-6969 GCA_964567985.1 uncultured Gemmatimonadaceae bacterium | reverse complement strand
GCCGCTCCGGGCGCGGCGAGCACCAGCGCCAGCCCCAGCAGGGTGGCCGGACGGGGCGGAGCGTTCCTGCGCCGGTGGGGGGAGGAGGGCGTCATGGTCACTCAAGCAGAATGAGGTCCCGGGGGCCCGGGGGAAAGGCTTTGGACGGAGACGAGGGCCCCCGCCCCACGACCCTCTTGACCAGCTCGCCCGCCTCGCTCATCTTGGAGAAGCGAAAAAATATTTTCACATCCAGCGCCGGTCGCTCATGGGCAAGCCACTGCATCAGCGCTTCAGCCGTCGGGAACGGCAGATCATGGACGCCGTGTTCTCCCTGGAGGAGGCCACGGTGAAGGACGTCGTGGACGAGATCGGCGAGCCCGACGCCTACGATTCGGTCCGGGTGACCATGGGCATCCTGGAGAAGAAGGGCTACCTGACCCATCGCCAGGAGGAGGGGCGGAACGTCTACGCGCCGACGATCGCCCGGGAGCGGGCCCGGCGCTCCGCCATGCGGCACCTCATGGAGACCTTCTTCGAGGGCTCGAGCACCCAGGCGATCCTCGCCTTCCTCGACATGTCCGAAGAGGGTCTGAGCGAGGAGGAGCTGGACGAGATCGCGGCGCGGATCGAGCGGAGCTCCGCGGAGGAGGGGGACGACGATGACGACGACGGGGAGAGCTGAATGGAGATCCTGATCGACGCCGCCTGGAGGATCGCGGCGGACGTGATGCTGACCGCCGGCCTCCTGAAGGCAGGCGTCCTGATCGCAGTGCTCTGGCTGGCCGTCCGGGCCGTGCCCGCCCGGTATCCGGACCTGCGTAGCTTCGTCTGGATCCTGGGCTTCGGGACCCTGCTGGTCCTGCCGGCGCTGAGCTGGCACGCACCGCTGATGGACGTCCAGCTCGTGGAGTTTCCCCGGGGCATGTTCCAGGAGGGGAGCGCAGGGTCACCGGCGTTCTGGCTCGCCCTGATCTGGGCCGCGGGCACCGTGGGCTTCCTCGCCCGCTTCACGCTGCACAGGATCCGGGTGGGCCGGATCGCGGCCCGGGCGGAAGAGGTCACCGGCGGTCCGCTGGCCGGCCTCCTGGCCGAAGCCCGGGCCCGGGTTCCCGCCGGCCGCTCCGTTCGCCTGGCCGTCTCCGAGGCCGCGCCGACCCCGATCCTCGTCGGGTCGTGGAGGCCCGTCGTCCTCCTGCCCCCCGACGCGCGGGAGTGGCCCGAAGAGCGGCTCCTGGCGGTGCTCTGCCACGAGCTCGCCCATGTCCGGCGGCGGGACTACCTGTGGATGGTCCTGGGCGAAGTCGTCCGGGCCGTCTACTGGATGAACCCGCTCGTCTTCTTCGGCCTCAAAGAGGTCCGGATCGAGCAGGACAAGGCGTGCGACGCCGCGGCGCTCCGGGCCGGCTTCCCGTCCACGGACTACGCCCGGCACCTGGTTGAGGTCGCCCGGAGCGCCCGCAGGAGGGTCGCCCCGTCCGCGGCCCTCTCCTTCGGTCGCAGGTCCGACCTCCGGGAGCGGGTCGGCGTGCTCCTCGAGGGGGACGGGCCCTCCGAGCGCCCCCGGACGCGTCGGCTCCTGGCGGCGATGGTGAGCGTCGCCCTGGTGGCCGTCAGCGCTGGAGCCCTCGCCGCCACGGACTTCTGGATCTGCACCGGCGCCTGACGCCGGACCGAGCGCTCCCTTCCACCCCCTGACTTCGTTCCCCGACCCGGGCGCCCCTGGCGCCGCTGATGAAAAAATATTTTCGGAGCATCGTCATGTCCATTAATGAAAAAATATTTTCAATCCTCGTGCTTCTCGTTTGCGTCCTCGCGGCGGTGGCGGGGCCGACCGGCGCCCAGTCCACGACCCGGATGACGCCGGGCACCGACGCGCAGCTCCCCGC
>CAZMPV010000148.1:0-5001 GCA_964567985.1 uncultured Gemmatimonadaceae bacterium | reverse complement strand
CCGGCGCCCAGTCCACGACCCGGATGACGCCGGGCACCGACGCGCAGCTCCCCGCCCCGGACGGCGACGCTCCCCGGACCTACCGGGCACGGCCCGCGCCGTCGGTGATCGAGGTGGACGGGATCCTCGCACCCGGAGAGTGGGACGACGCCCAGGTGATCCCGCTCCGGTGGGAGGTGGATCCGGGCGAGAACGAACGGGCGTCGGTGGAGACGACCTGCCGGATCGCACGGGACGAGGAGAACCTCTACCTGGGCTGCCGGGCCTCCGATCCCGACCCCGAGCGCATCCGGGCCTACGTCACCGACCGGGACGGCATCGACGGCCACGACCGGATCGTCCTCCTCCTGGATCCCTTCCGGGACGCCCGCCGGGGCTTCGTCTTCGGGGTGTCGGCCCTGGGGGTGCAATCCGACGCCTTCTTCAACCAGCAGGGGACGGGGTTCATGGGCGGGGGTGGGGACCCGCTCCGGGATCCGTCGTGGGACGCCATCTGGCAGAGCGCCGGCCGCATCGGTGACGGCGGCTACTCGGTGGAGGCGGCGATCCCCTTCCGCTCGCTCCGCTTCCCCCGGGACGAGGACGCCGAGGCGTGGGGGATGCTGATCTCGCGGCACTGGCCCCGGAGCAGCGCGGTGGAGCTCCGCTCCGCGCCCCTGGACCGGAGCGATTCCTGTGTCCTCTGTCAGGCAGACCGCCTGGCCGGCCTCGAGGGCGTGTCTCCGGGCCGGAACGTCCAGCTCTCGCCCACGCTCACCGCGTCCCGGAGCGACGGGCCGGCGGAGGAGGGGGGCGGTCTCGAGTCCGGCCCGCTGAACGGCGAGGCGGGGCTCGACGCCCGCTGGAGCCCCCGACCCTCCCTCACGCTGAACCTCACCGCGAACCCGGACTTCTCCCAGGTCGAAGCCGACGCGGCCCAGCTCGAGGTGAACCAGGCGTTCGCCCTCTTCTTTCCCGAGAAGCGCCCCTTCTTCCAGGAGGGAGCCGACGTCTTCCAGACGCCGATCCAGGCGCTCTTCACCCGGAGCATGGCGGACCCGAGCGCCGGGGCGAAGCTGACGGGCAAGCTCGGGGCCAACGCCGTGGGAGCGATGCTGGTCCGGGACGAGGTGAACGGCCGGATCATCCCGGGCCGGGAGGGCTCCTCGTCGGCCCTGGAAGAGACGCCGGTGACGACGGGGGTGGCCCGGCTGCGTCGGGACCTGGGCGAGTCCTCGACCCTCGGCGGCCTGGCGGTGCTCCGGGAGGGGGCCGGGTATCACAACCGGGTCGCCGGCGTGGACGGATTCTTCCAGCCTCTCCCAACCGTGACGGCCCGGGCCCAGTACCTCCGCTCCTGGACGGCGGATCGGGCGGCGGAGCCCATCGGGGCCGCCGCGGCCGGGATCGGCGCCGCCGACTCTTTCAGCGGCGACGCCTTCCAGGGCCACCTCCGCTACGCGAGCCGGGACTGGATCCTGAACTCGGACCTGCGCTACCGGGGAGACGGCTTCCGGGCCGACGCCGGCTTCGTGCCCCAGGTCGGCGTCCGGGGCGGAAACGCCAGCGTTCAGCGCCGCTTCTGGGGAGAGCGGGGCTCCTGGTTCACCCGGCTGACCGGCCAGATTGGATTCTGGTCGAACCGGACGCTCGACGACGACGTCCTGGCCGAGGGCATCTGGCTCGGCGGCACCTACCAGGGCCCCGGCCAGCTCAGCGTCACCTACTTCCCGAACATCTTCCGGGAGGGCTTCCGGGGCGAGGTCTACGACATGGTGACCCACTTCTTCAACGTCTCCGCCCGCCCGTCCGGGACGCTCACGGCCCGGCTCAACGGCCAGCTCGGCGGCGCGGTGGACTTCGCCAACGCCCGGAAGGCGGACCAGGTGCGGCTGAGCCCCGGGATCGAGCTCCGGCTGGGGCGACGCACCTTCCTGGACCTCTCCCACACCTATCAGCGTCTCGAGTCCGCGGATGACGGACGGGAGATCTTCACGGCCCACCTCTCGGAGGTCCGGGCCGTCTACAACTTCAGCGCCCGGGCCTTCCTCCGGGGCGTCGTCCAGCACCGCCTCACCGACCGGAACCCCGCCGTCTACGCCGCCGAGGTCCCGACGCGCCGGCGTACGGTCTTCAGCCAGCTCCTCTTCTCCTACAAGGTGAACCCCCAGACCGTCTTCTTCCTGGGCTACACCGACGACCGGGCGGGGCTCAGCCTGGAGACGGACCGTCGCCTCCGGATCGAGCCTACCGGCCGGACCCTCTTCGTGAAGGTGGGCTACGCATGGCGGCCGTGAGACGCCCGCCTCCCTTGAACGTTTCGGCGACGGAACGAAGATTGGCGATGGAATCCGATCACGAACGTCTCGACGGAGGTGGCCCAGCATGGCCGATGCCGAGCAGGGAGCGATGCAGAAGGACCCGGTCGAGTCTATTCTCCGCCTCATCCTCGTCTGGATCTTCGCCTTCATCGTCCTGGTGGTGGCGGTGGGCACGTCCTGGACGAACGGGGTCCGCTTCGGGGTCATCACCCTGGCCTGGCTGCTGCTGACGATCCCCCTGATGATCCGCACGGCCCGGTGGCTCGCGGAGCGGGAGCAAGACGAGTAGCGCTCTTCCGGGAGCTCCCTCTCGCTTGCGCCGCGCCGCTTCCCGGCGCAGGCTGTCCGTTCACCCTCCATCTCCAGGCCCTGGACGGGAGCCACCCATGATCGACCGTGCCGCGCGGCTCGCCACGCTTCTCGTCGTCCTCCCTCTCATCTGGGCGTGTGGAGAGCCTCCCGGCGACGGCGGTGACGCCGAGGAGCCGGACCCCGAGCGCCAGGCCCTCCTCGCCCGGGCCGACTCCCTGGAGCTCGACACCGAGTACGAGCCGCCCCCGGGCGATCCCCTGCACCACCACACGGCCGGCTTCGCCAAGATCATGTGCTCGAACGTCTTCATCAGCGGGCTGGATGCGGACTTCGCGGCCGAGAACGTGGGCTTCTTCTCCGCGCCGTACGAGCACCGGAGCCACGTGACCGACACGGTGGTGGACCACGAGACCGAGACGGTGCGCCTGACCCTGCCCGACGGCGTGACCCGGGTGGCCAAGCGTTACGGGGATCAGGGCTGCGTTGCCCTGCCCATCGACGAGGACTCGGTCTACTTCACCCCGAGCGAGGTGGAGCCGAATCTGCCGGACCCCGCCACCACCCCGTGGCCCATGGGCGACGTGCTCTCCGACGAGCCCTTCCCGGCCGAGCTGGACACGGCCACGGTGGCCCGGGCCGTGGACGCGGCCTTCCAGCCCCCGGAGGGGATGACCGCCGCCTTCGTCGTCACCTGGAATGGGCGCATCATCGGCGAGCGCTACCGGGAGGGGATCGACATGCACACCCCCCTGGAGAGCTGGTCCATGGGCAAGAGCCTCACGGGCACCCTCATGGGCGTGCTGATCCAGCAGGGCGTCTACGACCTCTGGCAGCCGGCGCCGGTGCCCGAGTGGCAGGGCGAGGGCGACCCCCGGGGCGAGATCCGCATCGGCGACATCATGCGCATGTCCAGCGGGCTCCGGTTCCGGGCGCCCCAGGATCCGGACTTCGACCCGGAGATGGGCTATCCCGACCACCTCTACGTCTACGCGGGCACGGACGACTCCTTCGAGTGGGCCGCGACCCGGCCGCTGCAGTGGCCGCCCAACACCGTGGGCCGGTATCGCAACTCGGATCCGGTGACCACCAACTACCTGATCCGCCTCGGCGTCGAGGGTCGGGGCGACGACTACCACGCCTTTCCGCAGCGTGAGCTCTTCGACAAGCTCGGCATCCGGAACATGATCATGGAGACCGACCCCTACGGGAACTTCCTCACCCAGGGCTACGAGCTCGGCACGGGCCGGGACTGGGCCCGGCTGGGCAACCTCTATCTGCAGGACGGGGTCTGGAACGGCGAGCGGATCCTCCCCGAGGGCTGGGTCGACTACGCCATGGAGGACGCCCCGGCGTGGATCGCCGACGGCCGGCCGATCTACGGCGGCAGCTTCTTCTGGCAGAACACCGAGCGCTCGTACCCGGTCCCCGAGAGCGCGATCTACATGGCCGGGGCCGGGGGCCAGACGACGCTCGTCATCCCCACCCACGACCTGGTCGTCGTGCGCCTGGGCCACTACCGGGGCGGCGGGCCCGGACGGGAGGGGCTGACCCGGGCGCTTGAGCTGCTCATGGAGGCGGTGCCGGAGAGCGACGGGATGGACTGATGGCCGCTCCGCCGGGCCCGGGACGCTTCCGGCCTGGTTGTGGATCCCCTGCCGACGTACCGTTGAGAACGGACGGGTAAATTCGTCTCGGTCGGAACGGGAGGGGACATGGGGAATGGGATCCGGGTCCGGGTGGTGGCGGCGCTCCTGATGGCCGGGATGCTCGGCGCGGGTCTTCAGGTCCAGGCCCAGGAGCAGGGGATGGAGGAGCGGACCCGGGCCTGGCTCGGCGTCGGCCTGGCCCAGGGGGTCAGCTCGGAAGTGGAAGGGGGGCTGGGCGCCGTGGTCCAGCTCGCCTACCAGAAGGGTCCCCACCACTTCGCCGCCCGGGCCCTGGGACTCGCGGACTTCCATGGCTTTCCCGACAGCGGGGGCGGCGGATTGGGCGAGCTGGGGCTCGTCTACGGAAGGAGGAGGACGGCCTCGTTCGGGTACGCGGCTCTCTCCGCCGGCGCCGCGTTCGTGACCCTCGATCACTGCCCGGGGAGGGGGTCGGCCACGTGCAACACAGTGGGGTTCCCGCTCACGGCCGAGGCGGCCCTACAGGGCGGGCTCATCGGACTCGGCCTCCAGCTCTACGCCAACGTGAATCCCCGGTCGCCCTACGGTGGGCTCACCCTGTCGCTCCTGATGGGTTGGATGCCGTGACCGGTCCGGGTTCTTCGGGCTGAGGCGACGGCGCGGGCCCAGCGGGGCTTTCGGAGCCGAGGCCTACTCGGCGTCCAGCGGCCCCAGCTCCGGCTCGAGCTCCTTCGTGTAGCACTCCGGGCAGATGCCGTGGCTGA
>CAZMPV010000147.1:3570-6984 GCA_964567985.1 uncultured Gemmatimonadaceae bacterium | reverse complement strand
TCGTCCTATTGATTGAGCTGGTGGGGATGCCCGAGGAGCGCATCTACAGACTGGGGGACAAGGACAACTTCTGGCAGATGGGCGAGACCGGGCCTTGCGGCCCCTGCTCCGAGCTCCACTACGACCTCCGTCCGGCCGAGGAGCGGGGCACGATCCTCCCGCCGGAGCAGTTCGAGGCCGCCGGGGAGCGGGGCGAGTTCCTGGAGCTCTGGAATCTGGTCTTCATGCAGTACGACCGGAGCGAGGACGGGGAGCTCGACCCCCTTCCGGCTCCCTCCATCGACACCGGCGCGGGTCTGGAGCGCCTGGCCTCGGTCCTGCAGCAGGTGGACTCGAACTACCACACCGACCTCTTCCTGCCGCTCCTGACCCGGGTCGCCGACGTGGTGGGCCGTCCCTACGAGCCCGAGACCGAGGAGGGGGTGAGCTTCCGGGTCCTCACGGATCACGCCCGGGCGGTGGCCTTCCTCCTGGCCGACGGGGTCTTCCCCTCCAGCGAGGGCCGGGGCTACGTGCTGCGGCGGATCCTCCGTCGGGCGGTGCGTCACGCCTGGCTGCTGGGCCGGCGGGAGCCGACGCTCGTGGAGGTGGTGGACGCGGTCGTGGACCTCATGGGCGAGGCGTATCCGGAGCTCGAGGCCCGCCGGGATCACCTCCTGAAGACGACCCGGGCCGAGGAGGAGCGCTTCCTGGCGACGATCGAGGGAGGCCTCGATCGCTTCGACACCCTGGCGCCCCCCCTGGACGACCGGGTCCGGGAGGCGGCGGACGCCGGCGAGCGGGAGCGGCCGGTGATCTCCGGCGACGAGGCGTTCAAGCTCTACGATACGTACGGCTTCCCCCTCGACCTGACCCAGCTCATGGCCGAGGAGCGGGGGTACGGCGTGGACGTGGAGGGCTTCGAGGAGGCGCTGGAGGCCCAGCGCGCCCGGAGCCGGGCCGACCGGGCCGCGGCGGACATCGGCGTCGAGGAGGACGAGCTCCGGGAAGGGTGGACCGACCTCCTCCCGGACGCCGAGCAGACCTTCGTGGGCTACGACGCCCACAGCGTCGAGACCCGGGTCCTGGCGCTACGACGGGAGGACGGTCGCCTCGGCCTCCAGCTCCGGGAGAACCCCTTCTACGTCGAGGGCGGAGGCCAGATCTCGGACGTCGGCACCGTCGAGGGCGAGGGCTGGAGCCTCCGGGTGGACGACGTCCGGACGGTCGGCGGCCGGGTGGCCGTCTTCGGGGAGCCCGGGGACGGCTCGCTGCCGGAGACCCTCGAGGGGGCCCCGGAGGTCCGGGCCCGGGTGGCGTCGACCCGACGCCACGACACCGAGCGGAACCACACGGCGACCCACCTCCTCCACGCCGCCCTCCGGGACGTCCTCGGCGAGCACGTCGTCCAGCGGGGATCGCTCGTGGCCCCCGACCGCCTCCGGTTCGACTTCGCCCACACGGCGCCGGTCACCGACGAGGAGCTCGACGAGATCGAGAGCCGGGTGAACCGCCAGATCTGGCGCGACCTCCCGGTGCGCTGGAAGCGGATGGACTTCGAGGAGGCCCGGGACGCCGGCGCGATGGCGCTCTTCGGAGAGAAGTACGGAGACGAGGTCCGGGTCGTGGAGGTGCCGGACGTCAGCCTGGAGCTCTGCGGCGGCACCCACGTCCGACACACCGGGGAGATCGGCCTCATCCGCGTGGTCTCGGAGAGCGGGGTCGCGGCGGGCGTCCGGCGGATCGAGGCGGTGACGGGCCCCGCGGCGTACGAGTACCTCCGGACCCGGGAGGAACGTCTCGAGGCCCTCGCGGACCGGCTTCGCTCGCATCCGGACAACCTGGAGAAACGGGTCGAGGAGCTGCTGTCCGAGAAGGAGGAGCTGGAGGGGCTCCTCGAGGAGCTCCGGAAGGAGGGCGGTGCCGGCGAGCAGGTCGTCCACGAGGCCGAGCTGGACCTGGGACGGGGCTTCCCCTCCGCCTACAGGGCCGTGCGCCTGCGAGCCCGGGACGCCGACGACGTCCGGAGCTGGGGCGACGGCTTCGTGGAGTCCGCCGGAAGCGGCGTGGCCGTGGTGGCCGCCGAGCTCCCCGAGGGCAAGCGGACGCTCTTCACCTTCGTCACCGACGACCTCATCGAGCGGGGCCTCCGGGCCGACGAGGTGGTCCGGGAGGTCGCCGCGAAGGTGGGGGGGCGCGGGGGAGGCCGGCCCCACATGGCCCAGGCCGGGATCGAGGAGCCGGAGAAGGTGGACGACGCCCTGGAGGCCGGGGCCGACGTCGTCCGCGAGCTCGTGCGCGCCAGGCAGAGCGGATGAGCGCCGTCGACCGGTGGCTCGCGGAGCGGGCCGAGGGCGTCCCCGACGTCCTGGCCCGCCACCTGGACGTGGAGGAGGACGGCGACGACGTGGCGGACGCCCTCGTCCGGAGGGGGCTGCGGGCCCTGGGCGAAGCTCTGGCCCGTCCGGGTCGGGACCGGGGAGCGGCGTTCCGGCTCCTGGCGGCGGACGCGTATCTCACATACGCCTGCCAGGCGGCGGCCGAGGGCGACGATCCGGAGGGCGCCCTCCGGGAGATCCTGACCCGGATCGGCGACGCGGACGGATCCGGAGAGCCCCGCACGTGACGGAGGGGTCGGCCGAGGGGTACGGCGACCTCCACAGCCACCTCGTTCCGGGCGTGGACGACGGGGCCCGGGACCTGGACGAGGCCCTGGAGGCGGTGGAGCGGATGGT
Organism: uncultured Gemmatimonadaceae bacterium; assembly: GCA_964567985.1. Taxonomy (GTDB): domain Bacteria; phylum Gemmatimonadota; class Gemmatimonadetes; order Longimicrobiales; family Gaopeijiaceae; genus CAZMPV01. The sequence continues at coordinate 4,270 of CAZMPV010000147.1, read as the reverse complement.
GGAGCGGGGAATTCGCCGCATCGTCACGACGCCCCACCTGAACGGCAGCCTGACCCGGGACCCGGACGCGTTCGCCTCCCGGATGGAGTCGATGGACCGGGCCTGGGACGAGGTCTCCGTGGCGGTGGCGGAGGCCCGGCCGGAGCTCGAGTTTCGGAGGGGGCACGAGGTCATGCTCGACATCCCCGACGCCGACCTCTCCGACGAACGGGTGCGCCTGGCCGGCGGCGACTTCGTCCTGGTGGAGTGGCCGCGGCTCCAGGTGCCGCCCGGGACGCCGGCGGTGATCTCCCGTATCCGCTTCTCCGGCCTCAAGCCCGTCATCGCCCACCCGGAGCGGTATATGGGGGTGGATCCGGAGCTCGAGGTCATGGAGGAGTGGCGGCGGAAGGGCGCCTACCTCCAGATCACCCACGGCTCGCTGGTCGGCCGGTACGGGGACCGGGCTCGGACCCAGGCGTTCCGGATCCTCAAGCGGGGCATGGCCGACTACCTCTCCTCCGACTTCCACGCCCGACCGGGGCAGGAGCTCTACCTGGACCGGGCCCGGCGGCTCCTGGAGGACGAGGGGGGCGCCGAGCACTTCGACCTGCTGGCCCGGACGAACCCGAATCGGCTCTTCCGGGGCGAGGAGCCGCTTCCGGTGCCCTCGCTGGAGCTCGAGAAGGGCTTCTGGCGGCGGCTGAAGCAGATCTTCGCC
>CAZMPV010000147.1:0-3470 GCA_964567985.1 uncultured Gemmatimonadaceae bacterium | reverse complement strand
GCCGGGATGGCCGTCGAGACCCTGCGGGACGGGGGGACCCTCCTCTTCGCGGGCAACGGAGGATCGGCGGCCGACGCCCAGCACCTGGCCGCCGAGTACGTGGTCCGATTCCGGCGGGAGCGCCGGGGGCTGCCGGCCCTGGCCCTGACCGTCGATACCTCGGTGCTGACGGCCGGCGCCAACGACTTCGGCTACGAGACCGTCTTCGCCCGACAGGTCGAGGCGGTCGGCAGCCCCGGCGACCTCCTCTTCCTCCACTCGACGAGCGGCGAGTCCGAGAACCTGATCGTCGCGGCCGACGCGGCCCGGGAGAAGGGCATCCGGACCGTGGGCATCCTTGCCCGGGACGGCGGGCGGCTCCGGCAGCGGGTGGATCGGGCGGTGGTGGTGCCGACGGACTCGACGGCCCGGGCCCAGGAGATTCACCTCGCCATCGGCCACGTCGTCTGTGAGCTGGTGGATCGGGAGATGGCGGGCGGCTGACGCCCGGGACGACGGAGCGGAACTCCATGAACTTCAGAGCGCGGTACCCATGAACGATCTGATCGACCTCAGCGGAAAGACGGCCGTGGTCACCGGAGGCTCCCGGGGCGTTGGCCGGGCGGTGGCGCTCCTCCTGGCTCGCGCCGGGGCCGATGTGGGCATCGGCTATCACAGCCGGGAAGAGGAGGCCCGGGAGACGGTGGAGGACCTCCGGGCCCTCGGGGTCCACGGGTGGTCCCAGCGGGGAGACCTGTCGAAGCGGGAGGAGGCCGACGCCCTCTTCGAGCGGGCGGACCAGGAGTTCGACGGACTCGACGTCTTCGTCGGGAACGCCGGGATCTGGCCGCCGGAGGACGTGCCCCTGGAGGAGATGGACGAGGCCCGCTGGCGCCGGACCCTGGCGGTGAACCTGGACTCGATCTTCTACACGACCCGGGCGGCCGCCCGCCGGCTCCGGGACGACGGCCGGGTGGTCCTGGTCAGCTCCACGGCCGGACAGCGGGGCGAGGCCTACCACGGCGACTACGCCGCCACCAAGGGCGCCATGATCTCCCTGGTGAAGGGCCTCTGCGTGGAGATGGCGGACCGGGGGATCACCGTGAACGCCGTCGCCCCGGGCTGGATCGACACCGAGATGTCCGAGAGCGCCTACGCCGGGGGGCGGAAGGAGGAGATCGCGGCCTCGGTCCCCATCGGCCGGATCGCCACGGCCGAGGACGTGGCCGGCCCCATCGTCTTCCTCTGCTCGGAGCTGGCCCGGCACGTCACCGGCGAGATCCTGAACGTGAACGGGGGAGCGGTGCTGGTGGGGTAGGTGAGCGGAGGCCGGACGCCCCCGGGGCGGTGCGGTGGATCGTCCGGACGCTGGAAGACGCGGGATACGAGACCTGGGCCGTCGGCGGCGCGGTACGCGACGCCCTCCTGGGTCACCCCGGCGGCGACTGGGATCTGGCGACCCGGGCCCGGCCGGGCGAGGTCCGCCGCCTCTTCCGGCGCACGGTGCCCATCGGGATCGAGCACGGGACGGTGGGCGTCCTGGACCGCTCCGGCGAGCTCCACGAGGTCACGACCTTCCGTCGGGACGTGGAGACCTTCGGGCGCCACGCCGTCGTGGAGTTCGCCGACACCGTGGAGGAGGACCTGGGGCGGCGGGACTTCACGATCAACGCCGTGGCGTGGCACCCCCTCCGGGAGGAGCTCCTGGACCCCTTCGGCGGTTGCGACGACCTGGCCGAGGGCGTCCTCCGCACCGTGGGCACGCCCGACGACCGCTTCGCCGAGGACTACCTCCGGGTGCTCCGGGCGCTGCGCTTCGCCGGCCGCTTCGCCCTCCGGATCGAGCCCGGGACGTGGACGGCTCTCTGCCGAGCCACGTCCCGCCTTTCCAGCCTCTCTGCGGAGCGGATCCGCGAGGAGCTGATGAAGGTGCTGGGGGGAGTGGAGCCGCCGTCCCGGGCCCTGGGCCTCTACGCCGCCTCCGGCGCCCTCGAAGACGTGTATCCCGAGCTGGAGACGACGGTCGGCCATCCCCGGCCCGACGGCGCTCCAGGTGAGCTCTGGTCCCACGCGCTCCTGGCGGTGGACGCGCTGCCGTCCCACCGACCGGTGCTTCGGGTGGCGGCGCTCCTCCGGGGCGTGGGGGTGCCGGAGCGGGTCCCGAACCACGACGACGAAAGCGAGGCTCCGGAGGAGCGGGCAGGGCGGCGGACGGCCGCGCTCATGACCCGGCTCCGATTCTCCAACGCCGACCGGGACCGGGTGACTGCGCTCGTCCGGGCGGGGCTCCGGCCGCCCGACCCCGGGGAGGGAGGGGCGAGCCTCCGGCGATGGCTGAGCCGGGTCGGCCCGGAGCGGATGCCCGACGTGGCCCGCCTCTGGGTGGCCTGGGCCCGGGTGGATCGGGCCCGTGGCGGGGAAGAGGCCTCCCGCGGTGCCGTGGAAGCGTGGCGGGCGCTTCGCAGCGAGCTGGCGGCCGATCCGCCCCTCTCGGAGGCCGACCTGGCCCTGGACGGCGGTGACCTGATCCGGATGGGCCTGAAGCCCGGCCCCCGCTTCGGCGAGATCCTCGAGGACCTCCTGGATCGGGTCCTCGACGACCCGACGCTGAACGAGAAGGAGACGCTGGCCGGGATGGTGCCGGACGACGAGGTGGGGGCGTGAGCGAGCTCGAGCTCTTCCCGGACCGGGAGCCGGACTCCCGTTCGGACGGCCCGGCGGCGGAAGGCGAGGAGGCGGAGGCCGCGCCCCTGGCGGCCCGGATGCGTCCCCGGACCCTGGAGGAGTTCGAGGGCCAGGAGCACCTCCTGGGCGAGGGGAAGGCGCTCCGGGCGATGATGGAGGGGGACCGGCTAACCAGCATGATCTTCTGGGGGCCGCCGGGCAGCGGGAAGACGACCCTGGCCCGGCTCCTGGCCGACGCCAGCGACGCGGCCTTCGTACCGTTCAGCGCGGTGACCGAGGGAATTCCCCGGGTCCGGGAGATCATCGCCGAAGCCCGGGAGCGGCTGAAGGCCACCGGCCGGCGCACGATCCTCTTCTGCGACGAGATCCACCGCTTCAACAAGGCCCAGCAGGACGCCTTCCTCCCCCACGTGGAGGATGGGGTGGTGGTGCTAATCGGCGCCACCACCGAGAACCCGAGCTTCGAGATCGTCCGGCCCCTCCTCTCCCGGGCGCCGGTCCTCGTCCTGGAGCCTCTCACCGAGGACTCGCTGGCCCGGATCGTGATTCGGGCCCTGGAGGACGGGGAGCGGGGCCTGGGCGAGAGGAAGCTCGAGGTCGAGGAGGGCGTCGTGGACTTCTTCGCCCGCTCGGCCGACGGCGACGCCCGACGGGCCCTGGGGCTGCTCGCCACGGCGGCGGAGCTCGTGGAGGACGGGGGACGGATCACCCTCGAGCTGGCCCGGGAGGCCGTCCAGCACCGCCATGCCGTCTACGACAAGAGCGGCGAGGAGCACTACAACCTGATCTCGGCGCTCCACAAGGCC
>CAZMPV010000146.1:0-6986 GCA_964567985.1 uncultured Gemmatimonadaceae bacterium | reverse complement strand
ATCGCTCCCAGGAGGAACCCGTGGGCATCTCCACCCGCACCCGACGTCGCCTCGCCTCGTCCCCGGCCGCGCTCCCGCGATGGGGGCTCGTCCTGGTGGCGCTCCTGATCGGAGCGCCCGGGACCGCCCCGGCCCAGGACCTTCCCACCGTCTCCGCCATGACGGAGGGAATGGACCGCATGCCCGGCTTCTTCGACCTCTACTGGGACGACGCCGAGGGGAAGATGTACCTGGCCATCGACGAGCTCGACTCCGAGTTCATCTACCAGGTGTCCATGGGCTCGGGCCTGGGCAGCAACCCGGTGAACATCGACCGGGGCCAGCTCCGGGGCACCTACATGTTCGAGGCCCGCCGCGTCGGCCCCAGGGTCCTCTTCTGGGAGCCGAACCACCGCTACCGGGCCCGGAGCGACCGCCCGTCCGAGGTCCGGGCGGTCCGGGACGCCTTCGCCCCCTCGGTCCACTGGGGCTTCGAGGTGGTGGCCGAGGAGGAGGGTGCGGTCCTGGTGGACGCCACCGACTTCCTCCTCCGGGACGCCCGACGCTCGGAGCGCCAGATGGAGGAGAGCGGGCAGGGTGAATTCGAGCTGGACCACAGCCGGAGCACCGTCCACCTCCCCTACACCGACTCCTACCCCGAGAACTCGTTTGAATTCTTTAACCCGGTTATTGAATGGATGAACCCCGGGCGGCTGGTCCGGGGCGCGGCCGCCAGCGGCGAGGCCGTCACCCTCCGGGAGCACCACTCCTTCGTGAAGGCCCCGGACGACGGCTACGAGCCCCGGGTCATGGACCCCCGGCTCGGCGCCAACGGGCCCAGCTTCTACGACTTCGCCGCGCCCATCGACGAGAACATCGAGACCCACTGGGTGGCCCGGCATCGCCTGGAGAAGCGGAACCCCGGGGCAGAGCGGTCGGAGCCCGTCGAGCCGATCGTCTACTACGTGGATCCCGGCATCCCCGAGCCGATCCGGAGCGCGGTGATCGAGGGGGCGGAGTGGTGGGACCGGGCCTTCGAGGCGGCGGGGTACGAGAACGCCTTCCGGGTCGAGGTGCTGCCCGACGACGCCGACCCGAACGACGTCCGCTACAACATGATCCACTTCACCCACCGCCGGACCCTGGGCTACTCGTACGGCGGCACGGTGGCCGACCCCCGGACCGGCGAGATCATCAAGGGCAACGTGAACATGGGAAGCCTGCGCCTCCGGAAGGACTTCCTCCTGGGCCAGGGGATGATTCCCCAGTTCGGCCAGGATGACGGCGCGATGTACTACGACGCCTGCGGGCTCGCCTCGGCGCCGGGCTTCGAGTACCTGGCCCAGGTGGCCGACGACGCCGACGCCGTGGAGATGGCCCTGGCCCGCTGGCGCCAGCTCACCGCCCACGAGATCGGCCACACCCTGGGCTTCCCCCACAACTACATCACCAGCACGTACGGCCGGGAGAGCGTCATGGACTATCCCGCGCCCCTGGTGGAGATCACCGACGACGGCGAGCTCGACCTCTCGAACGCCTACGTGCCCCGGATCGGCACCTACGACGAGCTGGCGGTCCGCTGGCTCTACCAGGACTTCCCCGACGGGGTGGACGAGGAAGCCGCCCTGGAGGAGATCGTCCAGGAGGGCCTGGACCGGGGCCTGATCTACATGGGCCACGTCAACAACAACTTCATCGGCGCCGGACACCCCCGGGCCTCGGTCTGGGACAACGGAGCGAACCTGGTGGACCACCTGAAGCACGAGATCGAGGTGCGCAGGATCGGCCTGGAGGCCTTCGGCGAGACGATGATCGCCGAGGGCGAGCCGCTCTCCTCCCTGGAGCCCGTGCTCCTGCCCCTCTACATGCACCACCGCTTCCAGCTCCGCTCGGCGCTCCAGAGCCTGGGTGGGGCGAACTACGACAACGTGCTCCGGGGCGAGGACCGGACGCCCGTCTCCGTGGTGGCCGCCGAGGAGCAGAGGGACGCCCTGGAGACCGCCCTGCGGACGCTGACGGTGGACTTCCTGGCGATTCCCGAGCGGATCGTGGACCTGATCCCGCCGGCGGCGTTCCGCCGGGACGAGGGGGTGCGCTTCGAGGGCTACACCGGGCTCCTCTTCGACCCCCTGGGCGCCGCCGAAGCCTCGGCGGCGTACTCGGTGGGCGAAGTTCTACACCCCCGGCGCATGGCCCGGCTCGTGGTCTACGGAAGCATGGGCCGGGGGCCCGACCTGGAGGAAGTGGTCGACCGGCTCCTGGAGGTGACGTGGGACGCGCAGATGCCGACCGACGGCTACCGGCGGAAGGTGCTCCACGTGATCCAGCGGGTCGTGGCCGACGAGCTCATGGCCCAGGCCAGCAGCGCCGACAACTCCGCCGAGGTCCGGGCCATCCTCTCGGACCGGCTCGCCGACCTGGCCGCCCGCCTCGAGGAGCTCTCGGACCCGAGCCCCCACCAGCGGTTGGTGGCCGCCGACATCCGGCGCTGGGAGCAGCGGCCCGAGAGCGTGGTGCCGGGCGAGGCCCTGGAGATCCCGCCGGGAGACCCGATCGGCAGCCCGCGGTAGGGCTCACCGCGGCGGGCGCGGTCCGGCGGGGTGGGGCGGGTCAGCCCCCGTCCGACCCCTCCGGACCCGCCGCCTGCCGCTCGCACATGCTCGGCCAGCCCTGCTCGCACGCCATCGCCACGAGCCTCTCGGGGTCCCGCTCCTCGATGGGGCTCTCGCTCCCCCGGAGCACCACCGGGAGGTCCTCGATCTCCGGCGGACCCCGGCTCAGGCCTCCGGCGCTCGGGGCCGAGAGGTCGGCGTTCTCGCACGCCGGCGGGAAGCCCAGCTCGCACCCCCGCTCGAAGGCCCGCGCCGCCGACGCGGCGCGACCCCGGCGCACGTCCTGGATGCCGGACTCGTTGCACGCCCACCCCGAGCCCTTCTCGCAGTAGTTGGCGAGCATGAAGACGGCGTAGCTGCACGCCCGGGCGTTGCCCTCCCGGCAGGTGTCCCGCCAGAAGGGGAAGTACTGGCCGCGGTGGTCGTCGCCCACGCCCCCGACCGCGCTCAGGAAGACGAAGATACAGGCCCAGACCCCGGTGTAGCCGGCGAAGCGCTGCCGGGTGGTCATCATCTCCTCGAGCTTCGAGAAGTCGGGCAGGATCGCCGGCTTCGAGGCCACCCAGCTCTCGATCTGGCGCACCGTGAGGTTCAGGAAGACCACCGGGATCAGCTTGTCGTAGAACCTCGGGGCGCCGATCCATGCGAGGATCGCGTAGACCGCCACGACCCCGAGGGCGTACAGGATCCCGAAGATGAACTGACCCGCCTCGCTCCGGGGCGACGTCGAGGGGTCCGTGATGATCAGGTGCATGCCCAGGAAGACGGGCACGGTGACCCAGGCGTCGAAGAAGAGGTACGTGCCCGTGACGGCGAAGTAGCCGTAGCTGATCGAGAAGATCGTGATCACCGCCGCGATCGTCACCCGCGCCACCCCGAAGAGGATCTGCACCGGGATGGAGGCCAGGAAGATGACCAGGTACATGTTCGGCGGGTTGTACTGCGTCTGGGCGATGGCGGACGCCAGCGTGACGTCCGTGGCTCCGGTCACGATCAGGGCCAGCGACGCGATCGACAGGGGGAAGGACGACGGGTTGAAGATGTGCCGGGACCGCCCGCCCCGCTGCCACCGGATGAACTCCTTCGCCAGGTACCCCAGCAGGATCAGGACGAACTGCCAGTAGAACCACTCGGGCCGGAACCAGAGGAAGAGGTTGATGCTCAGGATGATCGGAGCCGGCCCGAACCCGAGGCTGTAGCGGTCCCGGCGGGACCAGTTGAGCAGGCTCTCGACGCCCCAGGCGAAGGGGAACTGCCCGAAGATCAGGGGCAGCCACGCGTAGACGAAGTCGACGTGCCAGCCCCAGTAGAAGAGGATCGTGAGCTGGGTCAGGGCCTGGACCCAGTGGTGCTTGTAGATCCCCACGTCCAGGGTCAGCGTCCGCCCCTCCCGCCGGGCCTTCCAGTACAGCACCCCGGTCCAGACGAGGAGCACGGCCGCCGCGCCCAGGAAGGTCCGTGGGAGGTGGGAGTTGGTGCTGATCGGGGGCACGAAGGCCAGCGCCGCCAGCGCCCCCGCGAAGACGAGGGGGATCCGGAGCGCCTGACCCGGGCGGAGCTCCCTGGGGAAGGCGGAGGTCTCCTCGGGACCGGACTCCGAGCCCTTGGCGTCGGAGGTGGCGGCGCCCGCCGTCGTGGATCCGGTATCCGTCATCCAGCGAAGTCTCTCCGTGAGGGGGCCGAGGTCGGAATGGCTGCGGGAGCCCCGCGGCGGATTTCAGGATAGAGCCACGACTGCCGGCGTTCAAGGCCGGGTGCTCCCCCCTTACGCGTGGGCCTCCGGGGAAATACTTTGAGCTTGAACGGTTGAGTATCCTCTGAATGTCCAGCGACGGAGGATGGAATGAGCGAGAAGAAGACGATCGCGGTCGTCGGCGCCACCGGAACCCAGGGGGGTGGCCTGGCCCGGGCGATCCTGGAGGACGACGGCTCGCAGTTCGCCGTGCGCGCCCTGACCCGGAAGCCCGACTCCGACGCGGCCCGGGCCCTGGCGGACCGAGGGGCGGAGGTCGTCCAGGCGGACCTGGACGAGCCCGGAACCGTCCGCCGGGCCTTCGACGGGGCCTACGGCGCCTTCTGCGTCACGAACTACTGGGAGTACCTCTCCCCGGAGCGGGAAAAGGCCCAGGTCGAGACCATGGCCCGGGCCGCGAAGGAGACCGGCCTCCGTCACGTCGTCTGGTCCACCCTGGAAGACACCCGGGAGTACATCCCCCTGGATGACGACCGGATGCCGACCCTGAAGGAGCGCTACACGGTGCCCCACTTCGACGCCAAGGCAGAGGCGGACGAGTTCTTCAGGAAGAACGACGTGCCGACCACCTTCTTCTCCGCGTCGTTTTACTGGGACAACCTGATCCACTTCGGCATGGAGCCCCAGCGGGGCGAGGACGGAGTGCTTCGCTTCGTGCTGCCCATGGACGACGCCAGGATGCCGGGCATCGCGGCCGAGGACATCGGACGGTGCGCCTACGGCGTCTTCCGGGCAGGTGAGGAGAAGATCGGCGAGCGCGTCGGCGTCGCCGGCGAGCATCTGAGCGGAGCCGAGATGGCCGAGGCCCTGGGCGACGCCCTGGGCGAGAAGGTGGAGCACGCGGCGGTCTCGCCCGACGAATATCGCTCCTTCGACTTCCCGGGCGCCGACGACCTGGGCAACATGTTCCAGTTCTATCGGGACTTCGAGGACGAGTTCAGGGCGCTCCGCCCCGTGGAGGAGTCCAGGCGCCTGAACCCCCGCCTCGAGAGCTTCCGGGAGTGGTTGGACGAGAACGTGGAGAAGCTCCCGGTGGAGTGAGCGCGGCGGCGGCCCCGGCCCGGGCGCCCACGCCCGACAAGGAACGAACGAAGGGCGTGCCCGCGCCCGGGACTTTCCACGCCCCCCGGCCCGATTCTACGTTACGGGCTCGTATTTGAGCGTCGGATTCCTTCCGGTGGCCCCGTGTCGGATTCCCCCCTCGGAGACCGCATGACCCTGCCCCGCGTCGCCGGGCTCCTCCTGGTCACCGTCCTCCTGGCGGCGGGCTGCGGCGACGATCCGGCCCCGATCGGTCCGGACGACGAGCCGCCCGGGAGCGACTCCCTGGACCTCAGGCTCCACGCCGAGCTCATGGAGCACGAGTTTACCGGCTCCGTCGAGTCCACCCTGGAGAACCGTCTCGGCCGGCCCGTCGACGACGAGCGCGCCGAGCTCGGCCGGCTCCTCTTCTTCGACCCGATCCTCTCGATCACGAAGGACAACAGCTGCTCCGGCTGTCACGGGCCGAACTCGAGCTTCAACGACTCCGAATCGATCGCCATCGGCGTGGGGAACAACGGGATCGTGGGTCCCGACCGTCGGGGCCCGCGCAACATGCGCCGGGCGCCGTCGGTCATCAACTCGGCGTTCTTCCCCAACCTGATGTGGGACAATCGCTTCTCGTCCAACGCCCTGGACCCCTTCGACAACTCCCGGGGCTTCGTCTTCCCGCCGCCGGACACCACCTCCCTCTCCCACATGAACCACCTCCTGGGCGCCCAGGCGTTCACGCCGGTGATCAACCGGAGCGAGATGGCGGGCTTCGCCTTCGAGGGCGACGCCGAAGAGATGCGGGAGGAGATCGTCGGCCGGGTGGCCGGGATCGAGGAGTACCGGGAGCGCTTCGCCGACGTCTTCCCGGCGGTCGCCGACGGCGAGCCGATCCGCTTCGAGCACATCGGGGCCGCCATCGCCGAGTTCCTCTTCACCCTGGTCCGGGCCGACGCCCCCATCGACCGCTACGCCCGGGGCGACGAGGACGCCCTCACCGACAGGCAGAAGAAGGGCGCGATCCTCTTCTTCGGCCGGGCCCAGTGCGCCGAGTGCCACATCACCCAGGGCTACGGCAACGAGATGTTCAGCGACTTCGAGGGCCACGTGATCGGCGTGCCCCAGGTCGTGCCCACGGAGACGAACGCCACCTTCGACGGCCCGGGGGAGAACGAGGACTTCGGGGTGGAGCACGTGACGGGGAATCCCGAGGACCGCTACAAGTTCCGCACGCAGCCCCTTCGGAACGTGGCGCTCCAGCCCACGTTCATGCACAACGGGGCGTACCGCTGCCTGGAAGACGCGATCCGGCAGCACCTGGAGCCGTACCGGATGGCCCGGGAGTACACGCCGGGCCGCCTCGATCCCACGCTCCAGGGCCCCCTGGGCCCCATCGAGCCCGTCCTCGACCTCCTGAACCGGCAGATTCAGACCCAGCCGGACGTCACCGAGCGGGAGCTCGAGCAGATCATGGACTTCGTGGAGGTCGGTCTCACCGACCCGGAGGCCCGGCCCGAGGCGCTGCGGCATCTGGTCCCCGAGTCCGTGCCCAGCGGACTCGAGGTCCACGACTTCCAGTTCGGGCAGGGCCGGAACGAGGCCTGCCTGAG
>CAZMPV010000145.1:0-6987 GCA_964567985.1 uncultured Gemmatimonadaceae bacterium | reverse complement strand
TCGAGATCGACGACCTCTGGATCCTCCACGAGGGGCACTGCTTCCGGGACCAGGTCCTGGAGCTGTGCGAGGACCTGGCCGGGGAGGGGGACCGGGGGCGGCCGGTGACCTTCCGGAGCGGAAACCTCGAAACGCTGAAGCGGATGGTGGACGGAAGCGGGGGCATGACGCTGCTGCCGGGGCTGGCCGTCGACGGCCTGGACGCCGCCGAGAAGAGCCGGGTGCGCCGGTTCGTGGATCCCCCGCCCGCCCGGACCGTCCGTCTGGTGCGGGGCAAGACGTACCTGAAGCGTTCCCTCATCGAGGCCTTCGCCGGGAGCCTGCTCGAGGCCCTGCCGGAGGAGGTGGTCCGGTCGGCGGAGGCGGAGACCCGGGACGCGCCGGAGCTCGCCGAGGAGTCCTGAGGTGACGCAGGCGTCCCGGATCTTCTTCAGTGCCGCCGTCCGCCCCGAGCGACAGGGTGCTTGCTAAGTGGCCCGTCGGCCCTGGAGCATCTGTACGATGAAGATGACGACAGCGGCGACGAGCAGCACGTGGAGCAACCCGCCCGCCGTGTACGAGGTGAGGAATCCGAGCGCCCAGAGGGCGAGCAGGATGATCGCGAGGGTCATGAGCATGGGAAAATCTCCCTTGTCTCGAGTGATGTGGGTGAAGGTCGTTCGTTCGGTCCGTACCGCGCGGGTCTAACGGCTGGTTCCAGGCATCAGTGCCATGAGCCCACCCGCGACCGCCGCGATCGAACCGGAGACCAGCATCCAGACCGAGCGGTCCGACGGCGAGCCGGTGAACGCTTCCGACACGTCCGACGCGAAGGACTGGGATGCATTCATCCCGAATGCCAGCAGGATGAGTCCTCCGATCAACAGCGCGATTCCAATGGCTCTTCGTGAGTTCATCGTGGTTTCTCCAGGCCGGTCGGTCGGCGAACGGTCGATTGGCTGAGGAGGCCGATTCCGGCTCCCTCCTCGCTCGCTTCTCTATAGCTACAAGGTCCGTGCCGGATTCCGGGTCCGGGTTTCGGCGCGGAGGAGAGCACCCCCTTCGGACCCGGGTGGGGCTCCTTTTCGCCCCTCCCGCGGCCCGGGAACGTCGTCCCTGGGACGGCCCCGCTTCGTGTCGAAGGTGCGATACCGGGTGCTGCGCCGACGCAGCGGCTCATCCCCGATCGGAGACCGGAACGGGCCATGGACCCGGCTCCCGACCCGGGGTGTACTCTACCAAGCTGCTGGGGATGTGCTGTGCGGAATTCCCGATCCGGTCGTGAGGGGAATTTAGATCCCGAGCGGGGATCGGCCCGATCGTTGCATTTCTGGAAGCGGGTCGCGTCTCGGCCGCTTTCGTCTCGCTCGGGGCCTCACCCACGAAGGCCCCTTTTCCGGGTCCCACCATGGTAGACCAAATGTCCGCGCCCCTGAACGTGACGGAGGCGGGCGCCTCGGCCCGGGTTCTCGTGGCCGAGGACGACGTGATCGTGGGCCAGGACATCGAGTCGGCGCTGCTCGGTCACGGCTTTCAGGTGCCCGAGGTGGTCCACAGCGGGAAGGATGCCGTCCAGGCGGCCAGAGAGCTCGACCTCGACCTGGTGCTCATGGACGTCCGGATGCCCGGCGCCATCGACGGCATCGACGCGGCCCGGACGATCGGTGAGGAGCTCGGGATCCCGGTCGTCTACCTGACCGCGTACTCGGACGACGACACCGTGGATCGGGCGATGTCCACGGCCCCGTATGGATATCTGCTGAAGCCCTTCCAGGACCGGGAGCTCACGACCACCCTCGAGCTCGCCATCCACCGCCATCGCCAGCAGAAACGGGACCGGACCTACCGCCAGCTGGTCTCCAGCCTGGACGAGGGCATTCTGATCGTGGGACGACGGGCCGAGAACCGGACGATCCAGGAGGTGAACGAGGCCGCGGAGCGGATCTTCGGTTACTCCCGGGGGGAGCTCGTCGGAGAGACCGCCGAAAAGCTCCACGTCGACCGGGAGGGCTACGAGCGCTTCGGAAGGGCCGCCCGGGAGGCCCTGATGGATGACGGCGTCTTCCGTGGAACGTATCCCCTCAAGCGACGGGACGGGACGACCTTCCAGGCCGAGCTGACGGTCACGCTCTTGAATCCGGACTGGGGGCTGGACGGGGGCGTCCTGAACGTGGTGCGCGACGTCTCGGAGCGGAAGGAGGCCGAAGAGGAGCTCAAGGAGCGCGAGCGTCGCTACCGGGCCTTCGTGGAGAACGCCACGGATCTCATCAGCACGCTGGACCGGGACGGGCGGATGCTGTACCAGAGCCCGCCCGTCGAGCGGCTGCTGGGATACGAGCCGGAGGAGCTCAGCGGACGCTCGGTCTTCGAGCTCATCCACCCCGACGACCGGGAAGATGCGCGCCTGGCCTGGGAGGCGCTGGTGGAGGAGCCCGGCGCCACCCTGGAGCTGCCGTCCTTCCGATTCCAACACCAGGACGGATCGTGGCGGATCTGGGAGGCGACCCTCACGAACCTCCTGGACGATCCGGCGGTGGAAGCCGTTCTCTCGAACGCCCGGGACGTGACGGAGCGGGAGGAGCTCAATCGTCAGCTCCGTCAGTCACAGAAGATGGAGGCCGTGGGACGCCTGGCCGGTGGCATCGCCCACGACTTCAACAATCTTCTGACCGTGATCCGCTCCCAGTCGGACCTGATCCTTCTGGACATGGAGCCCTCGTCTCCGCTGACCGACGAGATGGAGCTGGTCCGGGACGCCGCGGAGCGAGCGGCCAGCCTCACGAGCCAGCTCCTCGCCTTCAGCCGGGATCAGGTGCTGCAGCCCCGGGTCGTGGACTTCAACGAGATCATCCGGGGGATGGAGGAGCTCCTGGTTCGCACACTGGGCGATGCGATCACGATCGAGGCAGACCTCGCGGACGATCTCCCCCGGGTCCGGGTCGATCCGGGTCGGATGGAGCAGGTCGTCATGAACCTGGCCGTGAACGCCCGGGACGCCATGCCGGAAGGGGGCACGCTCAGCCTCTCCACCACCATGGAGGAGGTAGAGCCCGGGACGCCTTCGCCGTCCCTCGAGCCGGGACCGCACGTGAAGCTCCGGGTCTCGGACACGGGCGTCGGGATGGACGAAGAGACGCGGCGCCAGGTCTTCGATCCGTTCTTCACGACGAAGGGCAAGGAAGAGGGAACCGGCCTCGGACTGTCCACCTCCTACGGGATCGTCCAGCAGAGCGGAGGCGACATCGAGGTCGAGAGCGAGCCCGGCCGCGGGAGCACGTTCACGGTGTGGCTTCCGGGGACGGAGGGAGAGGTGGACGACCCCGGCCGCCCCGCCCGTCCCGAGACCGCCCTCGGCTCGAGAGAGTTCTCCGGGAGCGTTCTGGTGGTGGAGGACGACGTCAACGTCCAGCGGGTCACCCGGAAGGTCCTCGAGCGGGCCGGCCTGACCGTCCGGACCGCGCCGGACGCCGAGTCGGCCCTCCGGATGCTGGACCAGGAAGAGGGTGCCTTCGACCTGGTCCTCACCGATCTCGGCCTGCCCGGGATGGGCGGACGTGAGCTCCTGGACCGGATCAGGGCGAGCTTTCCGGACCTCTCCGTCGCCGCCATGTCGGGGTATGCGACCGGGTCCCCCGGCACCCGGGACGAGCTCCCGTCCGACATCACCTTCGTCCAGAAGCCGTTCACCCCGGCCGAGCTGCTGGAGGGGGTTCGGAGGCAGCTCGGACGGGAGTGAACGGGCTCCGGGTCCACCGGTGCCCGGGGCCGCTCAGGCCGAGTCGTCCAATTCGTCGTCCGCCACCTTGCGCTCGCATTCGGGGCAGATGCCGTGGGTGACCCGGTCGGCCCCGAGGCGTTCGATGTAGGCTTCCAGCTCCTCCCAGAATCCCGCGTCCGAGCGAACCTTCTTGCACCAGGAACAGACCGGGACCAGGCTGCGGAGGTTCCGGGCTTCTTCCTCGATGCGGTGACGGTCGGTGACGTCCCGGGTGACCACGACGACCCCGACGACCGCCTCGCCCTCCCGGAGGGGTCTCAGAACGCCCTCGTACCACCGCCTCTCCTCCTCCGCGTCCGTGACCGGAATCTCGAACTCCGCCGGTTCGCCGGAGGCGAACGCCGTGTCCAGCAGCTCCCGGAAGGCGTCGCGGAAGTCCGCCTGGACGAAGACGGCCGCCGGCTCGCCGATCACGTCGGCCGGGGCGTATCCCATCTCGGCCCGGTTGACGTACCGGATCGTCCGGTCCTTCCCGATGTAGGCGACGACGCTGGGTACCTCCGCACACACCTTCAGAAGCGTGTCCCGATCGAGCTCGCCGTGGTCCGTCATTCCCCCTCCCGGGAAGTGGTCGTCCGCCGCAGCCTCGCGTCTACCCCCGACAGGCCGAGAACGGATCCTTCTATCTACCCCGGAGAGGTCTCGAATGTGACCGAACCGTCATCTACTCGTCGTCCCGGTCATCCTCTTCACCCTCGTCCCTGGCTTCGGCGAGGAGCGCGACGGAGAACATCGTGGCGCGCTACTCCCGAAATCTGGACCCGAGCACCATTGACCCGCACTTTCCAGACCGTCTCGACCGTCCAGCCCGACGGTCGGAAATCGAGCCGGGGACGACCTCGTGAACGAAGCTGACGTCGACAGCGGCGCCCCACCGTCGTCCCGGCCTCCCTCGCCCCGGGACGTGCGAATGCGTGCCCGTTCCGGCGAGCTCGCGGGACCGACGGCCGGCCTCGCTCCGGGATACCATCAGGCCAACCTCGTGATCCTTCCCGCCTCGTCGGCGGACGACTTTCTCTGCTTCTGCGAGCGAAACCCGAAGCCGTGTCCGGTGCTGGAGGTCGTCGAAGAGGGCGCGGCCGAGCCCCGGGAGACGGCGCCCGGCGCGGACCTGCGCACGGATTTGCCCCGCTACCGGGTCTACGAGGACGGCGAGCTGGTGGACGAGCCCACCGACGTCCGCCGCTGGTGGCGGGACGACCTGGTCTCCTTCCTCCTGGGCTGCTCCTTCACCTTCGAGGAGGCGCTGCGGCGGGCGGGCCTCCCCCTGAGGCACCTGGAGGAGGCCCGGACCGTTCCCATGTACCGGACATCGATCGAGTGCCGGCCGGCGGGCCCGTTCCGGGGCCCCCTGGTGGTCTCGATGCGTCCCCTGACGCCGGACCAGGCCGAGCGGGCGTCGGAGATCTCGGCCCGGCATCCCCGCTCCCACGGCGCGCCGATCCACACGGGCGACCCCGCGGAGATCGGGATCGAGGCCCTGGACCGCCCGGACTACGGCGAGCCGGTGACGGTCCGGCCCGACGAGATCCCCGTCTTCTGGGCGTGCGGCGTCACCCCCCAGGCGGCGCTGAGTCGGGCCCGGCTACCCCTGGCGATCACCCACAGCCCGGGACACATGTTCGTCACCGACCTCCGGGCCGAAGAAGCTGAAGACGACCATGCCGGCCAGGGAGAGCCCCACCGCCAGGAAGATCGGCGGGACCTCGAGGACGCCTAGCCGCTCCAGCTCGCCGCCGCCCACGCCGCCGAGGAACCCGAGCGTCACCGCCGCCAGGGCGCCCGCCCGTGTGGCCCGTGGCCAGAAGATCCCGGCGGCGATCGCCACGAAGAGAGAGCCGCCGAGGATCGCCCACGCGTAGGCGCCGATCACGGCGATCAGGGCGATCTCGCCGGTCAGGACCTGGAGGGTGGCGACGCCGACGACGACCACGCCGAAGAGGCCGGTGAAGGTCCGGGCGGACCTCAGCCGTTTCCGGTCGTCGAGGTCCCCGTTCGCGAAGTACGGCTCCCAGATGTCCTGGGCGATGTAGACCCCCACGATGTGGAGGAGCGAATCCGTGGTGGACTGGACGCCGGCGAGGATCGCCATCATGGCGACGGCGCCCGCCGCGCCGCCCATGAGCTCGGAGATGATCGCCGGAGCCATGGGGTCGCCGGCCCGCTCGGGCAGGTAGAGCCAGCCCATGATGCCGAGGGCGGAGATGACGATGTAGAAGACGACGAGCAGGAGCGCGGTGATCGCCGGGACGAGCCGGGCGGTCTCCACGTCCTTCGTCGACATCACCCGCTGCACGTAGTAGGGGTGGATGCCGATGCCCAGCCCGAAGATCAGGAAGAGGGTCAGCACGCCGACGTTGTCGGGGGTCTGGCCGGCGTAGATCGTCATGTGGGCTCCGGCGTCTGCGAAGGAGACGCCGGGGTCGGCCCGGAGGCGGCCCAGGAGCGTGAAGAACATCAGGAGGACGCCCGTGACCATGACGAGCGCCTGGAAGAGGTCGGTCCGCGCCAGGGCGACCATCCCCCCGAGGATCGTGTAGGCGACGAAGAAGAGCCCCACCGCCAGGATCCCCGCCCACATGGGGATGCCGATGATCCCCTCGATGATGAAGCCGACGCCGAAGAGCTGGGCCACCAGGATGATGGCGTAGGTGAAGACGATCACCCCGGACATCAGGGCCCGGAGCAGTCGGGAGTCGTAGCGGCTGCCCATGAGCTCCGAGAGGGAGCTCGCCTCGCTCCGGTGCCAGACCGGGGCCGTGACCGAGAGGAAGGCCATGCCCCCGACGGCGCCGAAGGAGAAGAGCGTCATGAACGCCCACCCGTGCTCCGAGGCGTAGCCGATCCCCCCGATCACGGTCAGGGCGCTCATGAAGGACGCGAACATGGTGCCGACGCCGAGCACCAGCCCCAGGGAGCGGTCGGCGGTGGCGAAGTCGGCCTGGGTCTCGACCCGCCGCCAGCCCCAGAGGCCGATGCCCAGCACCGCCGCCAGGTAGACGACGAACCAGGCCAGGAAGAGGCCGTTCACGTCGTCCACGGGGCCTCACCCCTCCCCGGAGCGGTCGGTCCGGTCCCGGCGGTTCCGCCAGAGCGCCCAGGCCACCAGCCCCGCGGCCAGGACGAGCTGCCCGATCACGGCGATGTAGACGTCCATGGGCGGGTCCTCCAGGAAGAAAGCGTCCCGGTCCGAGGGCCCATGATAAGGACTGGGGTCGCGGCCAGCCACG
>CAZMPV010000144.1:3583-6992 GCA_964567985.1 uncultured Gemmatimonadaceae bacterium | reverse complement strand
CTGGAGGGCGCTCCCGACGAGCGCGCCGTCGGCCAGGGGGAGGAGCTCCGGCGCGTTCTCCGCCGTGAGGCCGCTCCCGATCCAGAGCGGCGCGTCGGGGACCGCCTGGCGGACGGCCCGGAGCCGCTCCACGCCCGGGGCCCGCCCCGTGGCCGGTCCCGAGACCACGAGGGCGTCCGCCCGCCCCCGCTCCCAGGCGTCCCGGGCTGCGTCGGGAGCGGTCAGCCCGGCCGGAGGGGTGGCGTGCTTGACCAGGAGGTCGGCCAGGATCGCCACCTCGCGCTCCAGGGCGCGCCGGACCCGGAGGGTCTCGTGGGCCCGGCCCTCCAGGACCCCCTGGTCCGTGAACATGACGCCCGTATGGACATTGACCCGGATGAAGCGGGCGCCGGCCGCTACGGCGATCCCCAGGGCGGCCCGGGCGTCGTTGCGGAGCACGTTCACGCCGACCGGGAGCGTGCTTCCTTCGACCACCGCCGAGACCACCCGGCTCATCGCCGCGACGGTCTCCGGGGGGACGGCCTCCGGATGGAACGGCGCGTCGCCGTAGTTCTCCACCAGGAGGCCGTCCACGCCGCCCTCGGCCAGGAGCCGGGCGTCGTCCAGGGCCCGCTCTACGATCCGTTCCACGTCGTCGGACCAGCCGGGCGCGCCGGGGAGGGGAGGGAGGTGGACCATCCCCACCACCGGCCTGGGAGCCCCCAGGATCGCCGAGAGGTCCACGCGCTCGCCCGAGTTCATCCGTCGTCCTTCCGCTCGTCGTCGTCCATGACGCGGCCGGGCACGATCGAGGCGTCGCCGAAGCGGTCCCGGAGGGCGTCCATGGCCCGGGTCACGGTGCGGTCCCGCTCGCTCTCGGTCCGGGCGTCTCCGCCGAAGAGACCGAGCTGGACGGGGGCCTCCCGGTCCTGGAGGCTGCTCAATCCCACACCCAGGAGCCGAACCCCGGTGCGGCGCCGGCGCCGGAGCTCGGTGAAGAGGGTCCGGGCCACGGAAAAGATCGCCCGCTCGGACTCCACCGGCTCGGGCAGGGTGTGGCTGGCCTGGCGGGTCGTGAAGTCGGCGTCCCTGACCTTCACGGTCACAGTCCGGGCCCGGAGCCCCTCGTTCCGGAGGCCCCGGGAGGCGGAGACCACCTGCTTCATGAGCTCCGCCGCCAGGGCCTCCTCGTCGTGGAGGTCGGTGGGAAAGGTCCGCTCCGAGCTCACCGACTTCCGGGGCTCGGAGGCCCGGACCGGACTCGGGTCGATGCCCCTGGCCCGGCGGTGGAGCCAGCGCCCCCGCCGCTCTCCGAGCCACTCCACCAGCCAGCGCTCGTCCACCTCGACCAGCTCCTCCACGGTGCGGAGCCCCCGGGCCTCCAGGGTCTCGACGAGGGCCGGCCCGACGCCCGGGATGTCGCCCAGGTCGAAGCGCCGGAGGAAGGCCTCCTCGGAGCCGGCCGGGACCACGTGGACCCCGCCCGGCTTGGCGAGGCTGGTGGCGAGCTTGGCCACGATCTTCGTGGTTCCTCCCCCGATCGAGACGCCGATCTCGGTCTCCTCGGCGACCCGCTCCCGGATCCGCCGCGCCGTCTCCTCCAGGGGCTCCCCCTGAAAGAGCCGCTCGGTGCCGGTCATGTCCAGGTAGAACTCGTCGATGGACGCCGCCTGGACCACCGGCGCCAGCTCCCGGAGCACCCGCCGCACCTCCCGGCTCCGGCGGCCGCAGGCGTCCCGGGGGACCGGGACCACCGTGGCGTCGGGGCAGAGCTCCAGGGCTCGGGCCGTGGGCATGGCCGAGTGGACCCCGTACTCCCGGGCCTCGTACGACGCCGAGGTGACCACGCCCCGACCGTCGGCCGAGCCGCCGACCAGGAGCAGCTCCGCCCGGCCGGCACCCTCCGGATCCTCGAGGCGGGCGACCTGGACGAAGAACATGTCGCAGTCCACCAGGAGGATCCGCCGGGGGCGTTCGCCGGTCGCGCCCCCCCGGGACGCGCTTCCGGGCTCGTCCCCGGCCGGATCCCCGGGGGAAGGGTCGCCGCTCACCGCCTCATCCGACATTTAGACAGAATACACTGTGTAAACTTGTGAAAATGGCTCGCCTTCCCTATCATTCGGGCGTCATGGAAGCCGCCTCCGCCCCCGCGCTGGACCTGCTGCCCGAGGGACGCAGGGCCGCCGTCGTCCTCCTGAAGCGACGGAGATCCCTTCCCGCCTCGGAGGTGGCCGAGAGCCTCGACCTCAGCGTCTCCGGCGCCCGCCAGCTCCTGTCGGCCCTGGAGCGGGACGGGCTCGTCACCCACGAGCGCGACCGGGACGGCCCCGGCCGTCCCCGACACCTCTACGAGCTGACGGAGCGGGGCGACCGCCTCTTTCCCCGTCGCTACGCCGAGCTCGCCAACGAGCTCCTCGGCTATCTCGAGGAGCTCGACGACGGGCTCCTGGAGCGGATCTTCCAGCGTCGTCGCCAGCGACGGCTGGAAGACGCCCGGCACCGACTCGAGGGCCGGGACTTCGCCGGCAAGGTCCGGGAGCTGACCCGGATCCTGGACGAGGACGGCTACGAGGCCGACGTCCAGGAGCGGGACGACGGGACCTTCCGGATCGTGGAGCACAACTGTGCCGTCCGCCGGGTGGCGGAAAAATACGGCCACGCCTGCTCCAGCGAAATCGGATTCCTCCGGGACGCGCTGCCGGAGGCCGAGATCGACCGGGTCACCCACATCGCCAGCGGGGGACCCGCCTGCGCGTACGAGATTCGTCCACACACTTCACCGAGAGAGGAGTAGCAGCATGGGTTACCCACACGAGCTACCGGATCTGGGCTTCGAGCACGACGCCCTGGAGCCCCACATCGACGCCCGGACCATGGAGATCCACCACGGGAAGCACCACCAGGGCTACACCGACAAGCTCAACGCGGCCATCGAGGGCCACCCGGAGCTCCACGGCTACGCCGCCGAGAAGCTCCTCATGGGTCTCGCCCACCTCCCGGCGTCGATCCAGACCGGGGTCCGGAACGCCGGGGGCGGCTACGTGAACCACAAGCTCTTCTGGCAGGTCATCTCGCCGGGCGGCGCCGACGCTCCCTCCGGTGACCTGGCCGCCGCCATCGACGACGCCTTCGGCTCCTTCGACGACTTCAAGTCGACCTTCGAGAGCGCCGCCGGCGGCCAGTTCGGCTCCGGCTGGGGCTGGCTCGTCGTCTCGCCCTACGGCAACCTCCAGGTCTACTCCACGGCCAACCAGGACAGCCCCCTGATCAAGGGCGGCACCCCGATCCTGGGCGTGGACGTCTGGGAGCACGCCTACTACCTGAACTACCAGAACCGTCGCGGGGCCTACCTCGACGCCTTCTGGAACGTGGTCAACTGGGACGTCGTCGGCGCCAAGTACGCCGAGGCGAAGGACGGCTGGATCCAGTA